>JAGXSM010000137.1 GCA_018333725.1 Melioribacter sp.
AAAAGAAGAACAAATTAACATACTTTCAATTCACAGCGGTAATATAGAAAAAAAAATCAAAATTTCAAGTATTATTTTTATCGAAGCAATTATTACTTTTTTAGGAAGGACAATAAGTGGTGTCACTATTTATAAATAAAAACGGCTCATTAAGAGCCGCTTCTGTAAACTGTTTACTATTTAATAATCCTCACACATCAAAATACATCTCAAATTCGAACGGATGCGGACGTAAAGCCATCGGTTTAATTTCTTTTTCAACCTTGTAGTTTATCCATGTGCGAATTACATCTTCTGTGAAGACATTTCCTTTTAGTAAATATTCGTGATCTTCAGCTAATGCTTTTAATGCATGTCCGAGTGATTCCGGTGTTGATGGAACATCTTTCAACTCTTCGGGGGACATATCATAAATATCCTTTTCGAGCGGTTCACCCGGATCAATCCGATTCATAATGCCGTCGAGACCGGCCATCATGATTGCAGAGAATGCAAGGTAAGGATTTGCCGCCGGATCAGGACAACGGAATTCTACTCTCTTCGACTTCGGAGAATTAGAATACATTGGAATTCTTATAGAAGCACTTCGATTCCTTTGTGAGTAGGCAAGATTAACCGGTGCTTCAAATCCCGGTACTAACCTTTTGTATGAATTTGTAATCGGATTTGTAAATGATAAGAGGGAAGGTGCATGTTTTAAAATACCCCCAATAAAATAGAGAGCCATTTCACTCAATCCGGCATAACCGCCGCCAGCAAAGAGCGGTTTACCTTTCAACCATAAACTTGTATGAACATGCATTCCGCTTCCGTTATCTCCAAAGATTGGTTTAGGCATATAAGTTACAGTCTTGCCTCTTTTCTTCGCTGTATTCTTTATAACGTATTTGAACATCAATAGCTGATCTGCTGCTCTTAGTAACGGTTTGAACTTCATATCAATTTCGCATTGCCCGCCGCTCGCAACTTCGTGATGCTGTGCTTCAACTTCAATTCCTATGTTAATCAGATTCTGAACCATTTCATTTCGCAAGTCCATCAACTGATCTGTTGGCGGAACAGGGAAGTAACCTTCTTTGAAACGGGGCTTGTATCCTAAGTTGGGATTTTCTTCGCGTCCCGAATTCCATTTCCCTTCAACCGAATCAACAGTATAGAATGAAAAGTTGGGACCGGAATCGAAACGGACGTCATCGAACACAAAGAACTCTGCTTCGGGACCAAAGTAAGATGTATCTGCCAGTCCGGTAGATTTTAAGTATGCTTCTGCTTTCTGAGCGATATTGCGCGGACATCTATCGTACTTTTCTTTTGTTGCCGGTTCATATACATCGCATATCAATGAAACGGTTGGTGCTTCAATGAAAGGATCGAAGAACATTGTTTCTGGATCGGGAATTAAAAGCATGTCGCTTTCGTGAATACTTTTCCATCCGCGTATCGATGATCCGTCAAAACCAAATCCATATTCAAACGAATCAGCATTAAATTCACTTGTTGGAACAGTAAAGTGCTGCCACTGACCGGGAAAGTCCATGAATTTGAAATCCACAAATTGAATTTTGTTTGTCTTGATGTAGGAAATAACTTCCTGAACATGTGAAACTGATTTACCCATAAATTCTCCTGATTATATGTTGATGTTGGTTGTTTCTTTAATTGTTGATAAAACAAAATTTGTTACCGTACGGTTAACCCCCGGCCAGGATTGAATTTTGCTCAATAAATGTTCAAGTGATTTTGTATCCTTCACGAGCGCTTTCATTATATGAGATCCTTCGCCCAGAATTGCATGGCATTCTAAAATTTCCGGAGTCTTCTTAACATGTTCGGTTAGCTTTTCATAATTCTTGGAAGAATCCATTATCACAAGAATGAAAGCCATTATATCAAGATTAAATTTGTGCCGGTTCAATTTTGTATAGTAACCTTCAATAATATTGTTCTCTTCCAGTTTATTTAGCCGGTCGCTTAATGATGGAAGAGATAAGCCGACCAATTCGGCAAGCTCGTTTCTTTTTGTTCTTCCGTTTTCCTGAAGCTTTTTAAGAATAGTAATATCTAAGTTATCCAGCATGTTATGCCTTATTCATTTAGGAGTTCTTATTTAATTGGCTGAAAAAATAAGGTATAGCGAATTAAAAAACAAATAAAAAAGTTGATGATTTATAGCATTGCCTTGTTGAAATACTTTATTAGTTTAGTAATGCAGATTTAGGGTGAATATTGAAAAAAGAGGGCGCGCTTTTTTTTGTCCTGATATTTATTATATCAGTCCATTCTATTTTAGCTCAATTTGATCCGAATGTTGCCTCAGTAATTAACCAGGTTAGCTCAGATCAACTAATGGACAATTTAAACTACCTTACAGGAGTAAAACCTGTTTCGGTGTCTAACCAAATTTATTGGATAACATCCAGACACTCAAATCGATATACCAACCAGATTGCAGAGCAATATTTAAAACAACAATTGGAATCTTATGGTCTTAGTACGACAATACAGTATTTCGACGGAGGCGGTGGAAATGTAATTGCAACTCAACCTGGCGATAAGTATCAGCAAAAACAAATCATTATCTGTGCACACTATGATAGTATGCCTGATTCTGATGTGGCTCCCGGCGCCGATGATAATGCAAGTGGAACCTCCGCTGTTTTAGAAGCTGCAAGAATTCTTTCGAAGATTAAAACCGACTATACAATTTTTTATGCATTGTGGGATAAAGAGGAACAAGGACTTTTGGGAAGTAATTATTATGCTTACCTGGCTCGAGCAAGGAATGACGATATTATCGCCGTTATTAATCTTGATATGATTGGCTATGACAGTAATAATGATAACGTTGCAGAAATTCATTATAGAAATATTAGTACCTCTTCTACGATTGCAAATAACATGTTTATGATTAATAACCTTTATCAGATCGGGTTAAATCTTGATTTTATTTTCCCGGGAACAACAGCAAGTGATCATGCATCTTTCTGGAGTAATAATTATCCGGCAATACTTTTAATAGAGGATTATACTTTATCTAATGGTATAAGAGATTTCCATCCAAGGTATCACACAACCGATGACAAAATAGACTTAATCAATCGTTCGTATTTCGAAAAATGCACAAAAGTTGCAATAGGTACGTTAGCTACTTATGCCGGAATTCAAACACCGACCTCTATGGATTTTACACAGCCGCTCGCATTTTCATTATCTCAGAACTATCCAAACCCATTCAATTCTGCTACAACAATTAGCTATCAACTTGAAAAAGAATCTCATGTTAAAATTGTTGTATATGATCTGATTGGAAAAGAAGTAGCAGTGCTGGTTGATAGAGTTCAGCAGCCCAATTCCTATTCAGTCTATTTTGATGCTGCTAAATATAACGGCGGATTATCAACAGGATTGTATTTCTATACGATGTATTCGGATAATTTTGCAAGCTCCAGGAAGATGCTTTACCTTAAATAACCTTGAAGCGCATCTCTTGTAATAACAATTTTAACTTATTATTAACCTCATTAGTTCTAATCGTATAGTTATTGAATTCACGTCGTATATGATAGTTTTTTCGTAACTGGTCAAAATACTTGTCGGGGTTAACAACATCTTCGTTCGTTAATAATTTCAATTGCGAGCTGTCATTGGTAATATCATAAATTTTTTGTGTCACTTCAAAAAGTATTTTTTCAATTTCGCTTGAAGAATTTATATCTATAATACTTTCTTTGATATCAGGATAATCCGGAGTCCATTCACAATTTCTTTCTAAGAACTTACAGAGCTTTTCATAAACGAAAAATGTTCCGTTTAATTTTCCTTCCAGCGAGTATCCGGCAATGTGAGCAGTTCCAATATCAGTAAGTTGTAATAATTCCTTATCAATATTCGGTTCATTTTCCCAGACATCCAGAACTACATTTAAATCCTTTTTTTCAAGTAGTTTTTTTCTCAATACAGAATTATCAACAACAGGTCCGCGCGAAGTATTAATAAGAAGCGAACCGCTTTTAATTAGGTGAATATTTTCTTCGTTTAATAAATGATAGGTTTTATCTATCCCGATTTTGTTAAGAGGAACATGGAAAGTGATAATATCGCAATCGAGCGCATCATTAAGGCAGCCGAATTTCTCTTTACCATACTTACGCTCGAGCGGGGGATCATTAATGATGGTTTCGAATCCTAATGCTTTTGCAAAACGTGCAACTTTTGTCCCGATATTCCCATAACCGACTATCCCGATTCTCTTACCCGAAAAAGTTTTATTAATAGTATAGAAAATATTTGTAATTGCCGTTATAACATATTCAGCTACTGAAAACGAATTACACCCGGCAGCATCTGCAAAAAAAATATTTTTCGATTTCAAATACTCTTTATCAATATGATCTGTACCAATAGTAGCTGTACCTACAAACCTGACCGGTGTATTGTGTAATAGTTTTTCGTTAACGTTGGTAATAGACCGGACAATCAATGCATCGATATCCAACAGCATTTCATTTGTTATTTGCCGGCCATGTGCAAGTTTAACTTGGCCGAATTTTGAGAAAGCTTCTTTTGCCTGGGGAATATTTTCATCAACTAAGATTTTCATCTTTATAATTTTTTTGATGAGCAAATATAAATCAATGAAATCAAACTTCCTTATCCGCGCTCTATTTGTAATACCTTCGTTAAATGATTATTTTTGCCCCTGAATTTGAAGAAGGAGTAGAATTTTTACGATGAAGTTTAATAAGAGAACACATACATGCGGTCAATTAAGAGAATCTAATATTGGTGAACATGTTGTATTAAATGGATGGGTCGCAAACCGAAGAGATCTTGGCGGCGTAATTTTTATTGAGTTACGCGATAGATATGGAATTACTCAGGTTGTTTTCGAACCCTCGTATAATTCCGAAGCACACGAACATGCAAAAAAATTGAGAAGTGAATTTGTAATTTCTATTGAGGGAAAAGTCCGTAAACGTCCCGTAGGAACCGAGAATCCCGATTTAAGTACCGGCCAAATTGATGTAATGGTTGATAAACTTTTAATCCTCAATCAGGCAGATACTCCTCCATTTCCAATTGATGATAATGTTGAAGCCAGTGAAGATATTCGTTTGAAATATCGCTACCTCGATTTACGAAGGGGTGAGGTTCAGAAAAATCTATTGCTGCGTCATAGAATGTATCAGATAACAAGAAAGTATTTTGATTCGAACGGATTTGTTGAAATTGAAACACCTGTGTTAATGAAGAGCACACCGGAAGGTGCACGGGATTTTCTTGTCCCAAGCAGATTACATAAAGGGAAGTTTTATGCGCTTCCGCAATCGCCCCAGCAATATAAACAATTATTGATGGTTTCCGGATTCGATCGGTATTTTCAAATTGTAAAATGTTTCCGTGATGAAGACCTGAGAGCAGACCGCCAGCCGGAATTTACACAGATAGATGTGGAAATGTCCTTTGTTGATGTTGAAGATATTTTTGAAGTGATGGAAGGATTGATGAAAATATTTTTCAAAGAGATTTCTGATTATGATCTTCAACTTCCAATACCGAGGTTAAGTTTTGATGAAGCAATGGAAAAGTATGGCAGCGATAAACCCGATTTAAGATTCAGTCTTGAGATGGTTACATTAAATGATGTTTTTGATAAATCTGAATTCAGAGTGTTCAAAGATTCTATCGAGCAGGATGGAATTATAACAGGTTTACTTGCCAAAGGATGCGGTGATTATACAAGAAATCAACTGGACGTCCTAACAGATTTTGTAAAGAAACTTGGCGCTGGTGGATTGATATGGATGCGTGTTAAAGAAAACGAACTTGATGCCCCCATTGCAAAATTTCTTTCGGATGAAGAGAAAAAGAATCTGGTTAAAAAATTAAATGCCGAACCGGGTGATCTCCTCTTTATTCTGACAGGTAAAAAATTAAAGACATTATCGGTTATGGGTGCTCTTCGTCTTGAAATGGCTAGACGAATGAATTTAATTGATCCGGATTCTAATCCATCACTTTTATGGGTTACAGATTTTCCTTTGTTTGAATGGGATGGGGAAACAAAAAGATATTATGCAATGCATCATCCATTTACATCACCACGAATTGAAGATATCCCATTAATGGAATCTGATCCTGGCAAAGTTAAAGCACGCGCTTACGATTTGGTTCTAAATGGAAATGAAATTGCCGGAGGTAGTATAAGAATTCACGATTCAAAATTGCAGGGACTCATGTTCAAAGCGCTTGGTATTGGTGAAGAAGAAGCTAAAGAAAAATTTGGTTTCTTAATGAATGCATTTAAGTATGGTGCACCTCCACACGGCGGTATTGCTTTTGGATTCGATAGACTGGTAATGCTATTTGCCGGTAAATCATCTATTAGAGATGTAATTGCTTTTCCAAAGACTTCAAGCGGACTATCATTGATGGATGACTCCCCATCACTTGTTGATGAAGCCCAGCTTACCGAACTACACATCAGAATCAGGTAGAATTGTTGTCCTAATGGGGTGATAAGAATCGCCCCTTTACATGTAATATTTACCACAAGTCGATAATATTTTTTAAAATTTTTCTTTGTATTATTTCATTCCTTTGCTATATTCAATATAACAAGATGAAAAAATTTCCACTTTCCGGATTGGTTTAATATTTGTCATAAGTTTAGTGAAGTATTTTTAAGTTGTTTTTTGAGACGATCGGAAAAAATTACTGAAATTGAAATTTTACAAAGGAATTAAATAGTGGGTCAGCAACAACTCTTATTAATCTTGTTAGGAATTTTGGTTGTAGGTGTTGCAATTTTTGTTGGTATAAATCTTTTCCGGGCAAATGCAATTGAAACCAAACGAGCAAATGTTACAAATGAGCTTGTTAATTTGGCATCCCTTGCACAACAATACTATATGAAACCGAAAGCTTTAGGTGGAGGAGCCAGATCTTTTACCGGGTGGTATGTTCCAAGTGAACTGGTTACCACTTCCAATGGTCATTTTACTGCTACCGTATTTACAGACAGCATTGTAATGATTGGCATAGGAAATGAGGTAGTTACAAATAACGATTCTATAAAATTACAATTAACAGTTAGACCAACATCGTTCAGGACTGTAATAATAAATTAAACTAATTCTTTTATTCTAATTAATTAACATAAGTAACAACAAATCAACAGGAGCAAAAAATGGGTCAACAACAACTTCTATTAATCGTACTTGGCGTTATCATTGTTGGTATCGCAGTAGTAGTAGGTATTAATGTATTTACCGCTAGCAGTACACAAGCAAACAGAGATGCTGTAATTGCAGATATGACAAACTTAGCATCTTTAGCTCATCAATATTACAGAAAACCACAACAACTTGGCGGTGGCGGTAATTCATTTATCGGATGGACAGTTCCGAGTCAGCTAGTTACAACGGGTAATGGTACTTATGCAGCAAACCCTGAAGCTCAGCAGGTTACAATTGTTGGTACCGGTAACGAAAAAGGAAACAACGGTACAAGCAATGTTCAAGCTACCATGGTTGTGGGTCCGAACGCCATCACATCAACAACCATTAACAATTAGTTTTTTTCTCGATTTTTCTTAAATTGGAGGCGGCTAAAATTGAATATAGCCGCCTTCTTTTTTTATTAAAGGGCAATTAAAATGATTGAAGTTCGGTTCAATGCTCAAAAAAATAATGGTCAGGCAATTACCGGCAATTTAAGTGAGCCAACCTATAAAGAGGCAAAACAAAAAATCCATAAACTTGCCGAAAAACATCAGCTTAAAATCCAATCAATTGAGAAGAAAAGCTCATACATTTATAAAATCCGCCGGGGTAAAGAAAAACCAATTGTAGGAGAACAAAGAGCTTTTTCTAAGGATGAAGTTGCAAATGCATTAAGAAAGCTTGGTTATGAAGTAGTTTCTGTCAATAAAAAGTTATTGGATTTCAATCTAAAACCACCACCACAGGATGTAGTTTCATTTGTTAAAATTAGTGCAGAACTATTGGAACAAAAACTTCCGTATAGTGAAATATTAACTCTGTTGATTAACGATATAGAAAACAAAACGTTAAAAGAAACATTAAAGCAGATTAATAATGAACTTAAAAAAGGAGCCGATAGCGAAGCAACGTTTTTACGTTATCAAGGTGTCTTTGGTAAATTTACAGCTTACATGCTTGGGCTTGCATCAAAAAGTGGTAATATGTCAGAGATTTATAAGGCAACTGCAAAGTTTTTAGAAAGACAACAGGAATTTAGGAAAAACCTTAGAAGTGCTCTTATTACTCCCCTGGTAACATTGTTTGTTTTATTTCTTGCTGTAATTTTTTATGTCGGGTATATTTTTCCCGAGACTGCAAAACTGTTTGTAAAATTTAAAATTGATCTTCCGCCTTTAACTGCCGCAACTCTTGGAATAAGTGATTTCCTAATAAATAATATGTTATTAGTTTTCCTCGCAATTATTATTCCACCAATAATATTCTGGCAATTTGCCAAAACAAAAAAAGGAAAATTGTTTGTAGATCGATTCATGCTAAAAATTCCGATCATGGGTTCGCTAATTCATAAAACATTAATTGAAGTTTTTTGTAGAGTCTTCTATACACTTTACAGTGGTTCGGCGGAAAGTATAGAACCTATAAGAATTGCTGCAGAGGCAACAGGAAATTCCTATTTCGAAAATCAGATTAAGACAGTTGCCATTCCCCTTATGATAAAAAAAGGAATTGGTATTACAAATGCATTTCAAGCCAGTGAAGTATTTACTGAAACAGCATTATCAAGATTTCATTCAGGCGAAGAAACCGGTACAATTAAAAATACTGCACTTCAGATTGCAAATTACTACGAGAGCGAAACTGTCTTCAGATTAAAAAACGTTATTGAATTAATCCAGGTTGGAATTGCAATGGTTATTATGATTGTGATGATTGCACTTACATTGATCTCTGCAGAAACTGCAACCATTAGCCCGAAATCACCGGTAATGTAAAATATTTGAGGAATAGAATGATTGATACACAAATTGAAATGACTGATAAAATTGGCTACCTGCTGTTAAAGAAAGGTATTATCGATTCAAAAATTCTTGAGCAGTCATTAAAAATAAAAGATGCCGATCAGCTTAAACAAAAAAGAAATCTTGCACAAATACTTGTTGATGAATTTGGATTTGAGCACGATGTAATATTTAGAGAGGTAGCTGTTCTATATGCATTCAAAGAATTAAATATCCACCCCGAAGAACTTTCAGAAGAGAGAGTAGCTGAAATAAAAGCATTAATGAACAAACAGGGTCCTGAAGTTCGTAAGATGCTTTTAGACCATCGTGTAATTCCATACCGTTTCGATGACAAAATAAAAGATAAACTTATTCTTGCAGCAGTTGATCCTACAGATAGAACACTTGCAAAAATTGCTTATTCGCTTAATGCAAAAAAATATGAAATAAATTACCTGAGAAAGAAAGATTACGAAAAACTTATAAACATGCTTGTCGTTTCGGAAAATGAATACTTAAAACTGATTCAGGAAGCCGGTGAAGAAATACAGGTGACCCAGGAAGAAGTTTCTATTAATGAAGACGAACTTGATGCAGAAATAAATAAAAGTGCTCTTATAAATTTGATTGAAGCTGCACTAGTTGAAGGTGTTCGAAAAGGAGTGAGTGATATTCATCTTATCCCTAAAAGCGGAAATAAAACCGAAATTCATTTTAGACTGGACGGTAAATTGCAATTATGGCATGTTCAGGAAGGAACTATGCCCGAAGCCGTTATGGCGGTTGTTAAAGACCGCTCTAAAGGTCTCGACCGTTTTGAAAGAGAAAAAGCACAGGATGGATTTATTCAAAGAGAGATTGACGGACACATAATTCGTTTTAGAGTTTCGGTATTACCAACAGTTGGAACGGAATTAAAAAATAAATTTGAAAGTATTGTAATAAGAATTCTTGACGATCGGAAAGTAATAAAAGATTTGAGCAAGCTTGGTTTAACGGGTTATTCAAATAAGGCGTTTGTTAAAGCTATTACTCAACCGCAAGGAATGATTATACTTACCGGACCAACCGGTTCCGGAAAAAGTACTACTTTAATTGCAGCACTATATCAGGTAATAAACCCCACTAAAAATGTTCTAACAGTAGAAGACCCGGTTGAATATGTAATTGAGGGAGCCCGACAGCTTAAGATTGGTTATAAAATGAATTTTGAACAGGCAATAAGATCCATCCTCCGTCATGATCCCGATATTGTTCTTGTTGGTGAGATGCGCGATAAAGAAACTGCAGAAACTGCAATTAAACTTGCTAACACGGGCCACTTAACATTTTCTACATTACACACTAATGATGCACCGAGTGCAGTTGCACGTTTGTTTAAAATGGGAGTTGAACCATTTTTGATTGCTTATGCAATTAATATAATTGTTGCACAAAGATTGATTAGAAAATTATGTACTGTTTGTAAAAAGAAAGTTGAAAATCTTGAGGAACATATTGCAAATACAGGATTAGATATTAAAGATTGGATCGGTCATGAGATCTTTGATGCTGTTGGTTGTGATAAGTGCAATCAGACTGGTTACAAAGGACGAATGGCAATTCATGAAGCACTCTATTTTACAAAGGAAATTAGAAGACAGATAGTTCGCTCCGGTGAGGAAGTTGATGAAGAAGGAATTAGAGAGCAAGCAAGGAAAGATGGAACAATGAGTTTGAGAGACTCCGGATTTGAAAAAGTAAAATTAGGTTTAACATCAATACAAGAAGTGATTGGCGCAACAATGGAGGATTAGTTAATCACAACAAACGTGAATAACTTATCTTTTTCTTATATTGCAAAATAGAAATGGGGAAAAAAATATTTACCCAGAAATTCGGTAACTGTTGATGATAGAACAAGCAAAACAAATCCTTTCTACATTTGCTAAGCAAATCCCGCCAACCGTTTTTGGTCCTGAACGTGTTCGATATATTATCGAAAATATCGATAGAATGACCCAGGACGAAAAAATTCAAGTACTTAACCTGGCAAATTATATTTTGACTGTTATGTTAGAACGGAACGCTTCCGATGTTGAAATCGGTGGATTCGGAGCTCAAAATTTTGTCTGGTTCAGAGTATATGGTAAAAAAGAGAGGATTAAAGAATTACCACAATTTACAATTGATGAAGCATCAACGCTTATTTTATCTTTACTTAATAAGAATCAGTGTCAGTACTTACTTCAGAATAGAAATCTCGATTTCAGTTACACCTATAAGCTCGATAAAATTTTCCGTTATGTTAGATTTAGAGCAGATGCCTATTTCGATCTTGATTCTCTTGCATTAAATATGAGAGCTATTCAGGCGGCTGTTAGACCGATCGAATCCCTCGAATTTCATCCTTTTGCTGTTAAGACGATGAGTCACAATTTTATAAAATTTGGATTATCTCTTATTACCGGAATTACCGGTAGCGGTAAATCATCTACTCTTGATGCAATTATTGATTTTCATAATCAGTTTGACCCATGCCATATTGTTATAATTGCTGCTCCAATCGAATATGTTCACACTTCAAAAGTATCGATAATTAAACATAGGGAGGTTGGTAGAGATGTCCTCTCATTTAAAGAAGGAGTAATTCAGTCCTTGCGCCAGGATCCCGATATTATTGTAATTGGTGAAATGAGAGACCCCGACACCATTTTGGCGGCTTTAGAGGTAACAGATACAGGTCATAAGGTATTTTCTACCTTACATACTTCTTCAGCTGTTGAGTCGATAGACCGTATAATTGCAGAAGTTAACCCTGAAGAACAGGAAAGAGTCCGGAATAGATTGGCAGATGTTTTGATAAGTGTTGTATCACAAAAACTGGTTCCGAGTCTTGATGGTAAGAGGGTTTTAGCTAAAGAAGTTCTAATTGTAACCCCAAGTGTTAAAGCAGCTATAAAAAATAATAATACAAGCGAAATATATATGATGATTAATCAGGGTGGACAGCAAGGAATGGTAACAATGGAACAGGATTTGTTAAGACTATTTATGGAAAAGAAAATATCTAAGGAGAATGCAGTTGCTTACTCAAATAATAAAAACAGAATATTTCAATTAATGAAAGGTGCGTAAAAAAAAGTGAAACCTGTTGTTTGCATATATTGTGAAGGAACCGATACTAAAATTGCTGTTGTAACAAAGGAAAAGGGTGCACTTAAGGTTTTGCGCGTTGCATCATTAACAATGTCGTCATCTCTTCAACAGGTTGCAAAGAAACGGGATCTCGAACAACTTGATACTCCTATTCCTTCTACTAATAATCTTTCATTCGATAGTTTAGATGAAGTTGCAAATTCTGAACCTGCAAGCGATACATCGGATGTTGGAATGCTTCAATCTTCGTTATTCGGTTTAAAACTGAACCAGTTTCAATTCATTCCAATTATAACCGAACCGATAGTTAATTACCATATGTACGATGGTCCGCGCGATGACAACAGAAAAAAACTTTTACAACTTGTAGTAAACGATATTCAAACGGTTAAAGGCATTACTGTTGATCTTGATTCTGTTGATGTAACCGAACTTAACGACAAGGCAATGTTAAGTGTCTTTATTGAAGGCGAAATTCCGTGTGTCCATCTTGTTAATTTACTTGCAAATTATAATAACCGCCGTTACTTCAAAATTCCTACTGTAAAAACTGCCGAGTTATCCCTTGCATATTATGTAAGTAAGACAAATAAATTTTTCCCGGAAGATAATACACTAATAATTTATATCGGCAAAGAATATAGCAAGTTAATTTTCCTCGAGGGACAAAAGCTTAAACATATCGGAGCCACTTTAGATATTGGAACCAAAAATCTTCACACATACGATGTCTATTTC
>JAGXSM010000138.1 GCA_018333725.1 Melioribacter sp.
TCGGGACATTTAGAGAATTATAAACTCTTTCAAAAGGATATGATCGCGTCCGTTTTGGAGAAACCCATTTTGAAATTCCATAGTTGTATTGTTTGTCGGATAGTAAAAAACAAGAGGGTGTGGAATTAATATTAAAATCTTTAAAGCTTACCTCAGTTAAATCATCAGTGCAGTTTACATTATACTTAATACCAGTAATTTTTGCAGAAATGTTCATATCATTTGTTTTCCTTAGATTTTTTCTTTTCAATATATTCAAGAGTGACAAACTTATATTTGCCAGTTTTTCTTTCAATAATTTCAAGATGATCTTCGTTGTTGAAAATGTCTGAACTTGTATAAAAACCAATTTTCATTCTGATAATTTTTTCTAAATCCCGGATTATTTCAATGCCAACTGAGTTTCTTTTTAATAATCGGGCAACTTTCATTGTTGTTCCGCTTCCTAAAAAAGGATCTAGAACAGTTTCTCCAACGTATGAATACAATTTAATGATTCGATAAGGTAATTGTTCTGGAAAAGCTGCAACATTTTTTTCAAGAGTAGACCCGGGCAAAACATTCGTCATTTCCCAAAGTGTTTTATGCCAATTATTGTTTTGAAATTCCTTTTTATCAATTTTCGAAAGTTCGCGTATTTCTTTTGAAATAGAACGATAATCAAATTTACCTTTCTGAAAGATTACAATACTTTCTAATAAATTGTCCGGATAAAAATACATCGGGAACGGATTCTGTAATATTACACCACTTCTTTTACTTATTCTTAAATAACCATCTGGCTTTTTCCAAATAATTCTGTCTCGATAACGAAAACCAGCATCTTGAAATATTTTTGTAGCATCAGCGACAATAGGATATTTTGTGCCATTGACTAGCATATCATCAATATTCAGTGCAACAATACGACCTTCACTTAATACACGAAAAGATTCTTTTGCAACATGATTTAATACGCCTAAGTATTGCTCATAATTGCTAAAAAGCCCATCGTAATCAAAAGGCGCATTATAGTATGGGGGCGAAGTAACAATTAAGTGAATGCTAGAATCACTTATTTCGTTCATTTCCATACAATTACCAAATATCAACTTATGACGTGTTTTCATACCAAGCACTAATTCTAAGAATAAATCTAATACGCGGAATAGAATGTTTGATAAAATACAAAAAATAAATTTTTACTATACTAAACCTTTTCCACCTGGACCATTATTGTATGCTGGGCATTTCCAAATGCAAGCGGTGTCCACTTTTCTGAAGTTAGAACATTTATACATCCGCGTCTGTCAATTCCATTCTTATCAGGTGTCCACCAGGCGCCTTGCGGAATATCAATCACTCCCGGTAAAATTCTGTTTGTCACGCGGCACTTAATAATGATCATTCCTCTATCGTTGAATATTTTTACTTCTTCGCCATCGTTAATATTTCGTTCTTCGGCATCGATTGGATTGATGAAAACCCTTTGAGGGAAAGCTTCGTCAGTCCATTCATTATTATCATGTGTTGAATGAACTCGCGCCATATAATGATGACCCACAGCTTGAAGCGGATATTTTTTTGATTCATTCCCAAACGGACTCTCCCACTCCTGAATGTATTTAGGAATAGGTGGAATTGTTCCGGGCTTACTCATTTCAAAAAGTGTTTTCGAAAAAATTTCGATTTTACCCGAAGGAGTTTTAAGAGGATTTTTCTTAGGATCCTTTCTAAAATCCCTGAATGCAATTTTAGGTTCTGTAACAGGTGTTGAATAAACACCAACGTTACTTTTTTCAAATTCTTTAAGTGCGGGAACATCTGGAAATCTTGTTTTGCGGTACTCTTCTAATGCCCATGCAATCCAATCTTTTTCGTTTCTTCCTTCTGTATATTGATCTTTAACACCAAGCCGTTCTGCTATTTCCGAACAGATCTGATAATCACTTTTGGTTTCAAAAGGAGGATCAACAATCTTGGGCATCAGAATTACTTCGTCACCATATTTCCATCCGTCTTCAAGTCCCCAAACTTCAAATTGTGTACAAACCGGAAGAACAATATCGGCAAACTTTGCAGTTGGAGTCATAAATTGTTCATGAACAACAATGAACTCAACTAATTTTTCATCACTTAAAATTTTTGCGCTGCGGTTAACATTTGCATGCTGATTGATTAATGCATTCGTTGCAACTGCATATATTAATTTAATATTGTTATCAAGTTTATCGGCTCCTACAACTCCCTCGGCAGCAGTTAGCTCTTTTCCACGAATTACAGCTTCGGTCCATAGAAAGGTTGGTATTCTTGTTTTAATTGGATTTGGTCCGGTGGGAAAAACATTCCAGAATGGGCCGCCGTAATCTGCCTGAAGAGCAATTCCGCTTGCACAACCGCCGGGTATTCCGATATTTCCGGTCAATGCTGCAAGCACGCATCCGCCAATAACTGATGTTTCTCCATATGCGCGTCTTTGCATCCCATAACCCTGATAGAGCATAGCCGGTTTTATTGTTGCATAGTCGCGTGCAATTTTAATAATTGTTTCTTTGGGAACGGTTGTAATTTCTTCTGCCCATTGCGGTGTTTTTGGAATTCCATCACGCATTCCTAAAATATAATCCTTATAACTCTCTTCGTTCTCCAAACCTTTGGGCATTTGAGATGAATCGAATCCGACACAATATATTGAAACGAAATCTTTATCGTAAATATTTTCTGTTATCATTACATAAGCCATTGCACTCATCATTGCAACATCGGTACCGGGACGAATTGGAATCCACTCATCTGCCAGAGCAACGGCACTCATACTCATTCGCGGATCGATACAAATTATTTTAGCGCCGTTCTCCTTTGCTTTTTTAAGGAAGTACTCACTGTTAGTTCCATCGCGCATTTCACAAGGATTCCAGCTCCACATAATAATGTATTTAGAGTTTAGCCAATCCTGTCTTTGATTTCCAGTAATGCTTGTTCCGAACACATAAGGAGTAGCTTTAGAGATTGCAGCCCAGCTGTAACTATTATAAAAACCAAGCGAGCCGCCGATTAAATTGAAAAGTCGAACTGCAGTTTGTCTTCCGTTAACCTGATTATAACTTCCTGTTCCATACGGAACATAAATAGCGCTGTTACCGTAAGTATTTCTTATACGGTTTATTTCTAATACGATTTTGCTGTAAGCTTCGTCCCAGGTTATCCGCTCAAACTTTACTTCTCCTCGTTTACCAATCCGCTTCATCGGATATTTCAACCGGTCTGGATGATATTGCCGCTTACGGTATGCTCTTCCTCTAATACACGCTCTTAACTGCGGATCTTCGATTGAATCATTCGGACGATCGTCGGTTTCTATCCTTATAATTTTCTTATCCTTCACAAAAACTTTTAACAAGCATCTTCCGCCACAATTATGTGCCGGGCATCCTGTTCTTATAATTTGATCAGCTAATACAAATGGTTGGGTCTTAGATTCGATAGAACCGATTACTTCGGAGATTCCGCCAACGGTTAACGCTGTGGCGCCAAGAGCAGAAGACCATTTTAAGAATTCGCGTCTTGAAAGTCCAAAAGGATTATTAGAGTTGTCTTCCCTTTCTTTCATCTGTTAGAATTTTATTTCTACAGCAACTTAGCTGAAAGGACGAAAAGATGAAAGAGCAAAAAATTTTTTGACCTGAATTTTTAGAGTGAAAATCTGATTAACAAATATTTCAGAAAGAAAATTTGAACCGGCCCATTAATTATGAGCCGGTTTTGTGAAAATAATTATAGATTTATCTCTAATAATGGATTGGAATGATATCCTTTTTTAACGATTCTACTGCCTTTGAAAAGCGCCCATGCCGGCATTGTCTGATGTGCTTTTGTCATCTGATACAATTGCTGTGCGCTATTACCAAGGAAAATGTAAACTGCTTTTTCAGGGTTATAAGGATTCGGATATGTCAGGTATAATCCATCGTCGTTATTATTATATAATGTTCCGTTCCATTTGAAAAAGTATTTTCCACATTCAATACCGAGTTGACCAAATAATTTCTTTGCAAGCGAATTTTCCGATGGACCGCCGAGAATTATAAGATCATTCTTTGAAAGTTCGCTTTCGTCAACTTCGCTATCTTTCCTTAGCGGTTGAAATACTTCTGTAAACCTGTCTGCTGCCATTTTCTGGTAACGGAGCCCAATGGTATGATTAGCTTCTATCTGCTGGGTTGTTCCATAGATTATAAGTGTTGTGGTAAAGTCGTCAAAGAAATTCTGATATGTATAAAAATTATTACTTTGAACAGGAATATCGCTGCCGAAATTAAAAATTACTCTACCCGGTTTATCTTTCATAATAAATTCAAAGTTCTGCTCATTACCTTTTACTTCTACTAATTTGATGACCCGTTCTTTTCCGTTTTCAATTGCAAGAGTAGTAAAAAAGTTAAACGCAGGATTATTCTGTTTTATGTTCACGTTTAAGGTCCATCGGTCATCCGATTGAACTGAATTCGCATTAACTGAAATTGCCGGAACTTCTTCACTATCGATCCATTGCATAATAAAATTCCGTAATTGCTTGCCCGAAATTTTTTCTGCTGACGTAATGAAATGTTCGGTTGTAATATTCTTTTCTCTGAAATAGGAATGGATTTTATTCATCATTTCTGCAAATGTTTTGTTGCCAAGCATAAGCCGTAACTGATGCAGCATGAATGTTCCTTTTATTCTCGGGATCTGGTAACCGTTGTATTTATCATAAACCGTTTTAGCGTTAAGTGGAGCAAGAGTTCCTTCCTTACTGATTACATACAATAGCCGATAATTCAACTCGGTCAATTCATCTTTAGAATAATTGAATGCAGCATCAGGATTTGCTGGCATTTGCTTCAAGAAATTATAGTATGATGCCGTCGCGCTAACAAACCAATTCTCTTTTTCCGATGAGGGATAAACGGTTCCTTTCCATAAATTGTTTTTGTTGAATGAATAAATTTCTTTTACTTCACTTAATAAGTTCGAAGATTCTTTTGCTGCCTGTTGAAGAGTTGTTTTATTTTTTAATTCCTTCAGTTTCTCTGCAACGTAAACAGGATTTGCAACAGTATATCCAAGTGTAAACCGCGGAAGTGCATTCGGTAAATCCGGAATTCTTCCGTTCTCACCGACAAATTGTTCGCGTAAAGTTACTTTACCTATGTGAGCAAAGAACATTAGATTCTCAACCATTTCAGAAGTGGTTACTTTGCCATCGCATGCATGTGGGCGGTTAATCGGTGATGAATTCCACAAATCAAACGCTGCTGTTTGATCAATATTCCCCTTCTTCTCCTGGTAAAAATTCCAGAATGCTATATCGCGGTTAGCGGGACGCCATATAATATCTGCCGGTGATTCTTCAGTATTCTGAATGTATTCTTTTCTAACCTCAAGGTCTTTGTTGTTGTTGTTACTCCAGTAAAAATCTTTTACGTCACCATACCATTCCTGTTTAGAACTTCTCCACAATTTCCACTTATAAGTTCCAAGCAAGAGAATTGCAATTTCATTTCTCTTTGCATCGCCTATCAACCAGTCATTTGTGTACATACCGTTATTCTTTGTCGTCATAATCTTTACAACATCATTAATGCTGTTTGCATATTGAGCCGCTTTACGGATTCTATTGGATTGAGGAATTCCATCTGGATTATATGGAGTTTGCTGAACCGTGGTTTCGCCCAACATAATTCCGGCGCTGTTGATATAAAAATCCGCACCCGAATGAATTCCGCCGGGATAAGTCTGATAAACAAGTCTGTTCCCTTCAGAGGGTTGAACGTCGGCAATAACATTCCAGTGATAACCTGTGTACCCGCCCCACATAAAAATTTGTCCGTAAACAATTTTTCCATCCTTTGTTGCTGAGTTATTTGCAAGGAATGCAGAGCATTTATGCAAACGTTCGGTAATATTTAACTCGTCTTCACTGGAAAGAAAACTTTTTCCTGTTAACGGATTAGGTGTTACACGCAGTGCGCTCTGAGCATAGTCAAGATCAATTGATGAGTTAATAGAAACAATATCCAGAAAATCAACTGGCCGTTCAAAAACTTTTGCGCCCGCTTTTGCGGCTCCATCTGCAATTCCTTTCATCTCGGTTAAATATTCCTCTTCATACTTACGTAACATCATTGCATCAACTTCAAATCGCGTCCGGTTCCATCCATTTAGCGGATCAGAACTATTATAATTTACAGCAAGCTTTTCTATAAACGTTTTAATTTCTTCGGCAAGCAGATAACCATACTGGTAGCCGCGGTCATAAGGTTTACCCTCTATGTGAACAAAGATCCATCCTTTATCTTCATATCGAAATGCCGGTCCATACCACTTAACAGTTTCAAGAGGAATATACTCGGATATATCTGTTACTTCCGATAATTCAACATCGTCAAACCAGACTTTACCCTGAGTATTTCCATTATATCCAGAGTGTAAACGAATTCGGTCTTTCGATTTTGTAGCAACAAACATCACCTCAACTTTTTGCCAGTCTTTTGTAGCACCAACAGATGTTAAGCTGTTTGTAAACGGAAATGATTCCATTGTAATTGCGGCTGCAACCGGTGTTGGATATTGATCAATCGGATTTGTAAATGCATCCCCGGTTTTAACCCATGAGCTTAATTTATATATATGACCGACCTTAAGATTAATTTCATCTGACGACAAAACGCTCTGAGCCCATTTTTCGTGTATCATTACTGCGGATGTTTTACCGGAACGGAAACTGTTATTTGTAAATTCAATTTTACCGGTTGATTCAACATTCCAGTTTTCCGCACTTCCAGAAGATGTTAGTTTTTCAAAGCCCGGATTAAGAATTTTAATTTGATTACTCTGTGCAGATGAGACATTAATTGTAAATAATAAAATTGCGGATAATAACAGTAGAGTAAGCTTTCTCATTGTTCACTCTTATTTTTTGATTTTGGGCGTAAAGATAGGGATAATGAAGGCAGATTTAAAAGTGAAAAAGTATTTAATCAAGGAAGATTAGAAATAAATCTTCTTCTGGGCGAGGGGGCTATCTCTCAATAAATCTACAACAAATGTTTCAAGAATTGCCAGGTAAGATTCCTTATTAGGTAATGCTAATAATTTCTGTTTGGCTTGAAGTTTTCCGAAAGCAGCGATTTTTCCGTTATGATTATCCCATAAAAGGTATTCGATTCCGGCATCGAATACAAAAAATGATTCGGAACCGCGACCCATAAACACTCCCTTTTCATCTCCGGTTTTGTTAAAGTAAGCATCTTCGATAAAGAAAATATACTTGGGGATAATATCTTCGTAAGTAAGGTTTTTTATCCGGGGAACATATACTCTTTTTGTAGTATCGGAACCTTCCGGAATAATATGATCGAATTTAATAGGAGTTTTTAACGATTTCTTTTCAGCTTTTGTAATTTTTGAAAATGAATTTTCTGCAAGTAAAATCGGTATATAGTTCTCAAGTAGCTCCATCTCCTTGGCGGTAAGAGTTTCTTTTGATCTGTTTTTCCTCTCAATATATTCCTGGAGCTGGTTTGTTTCAAACAGATTAGTAATAAATGGCATAATAAGAATCTCAACCCCCGATTGATTAAGATTTTTATATTCAGGCGCCACAAATGTAAAACGGTCCGATGCTGTGCATGATAAAAGAACAAATGTGAGCAATAGACTTGTAATATGATTTCTATACTGCTTCAAAATTTCCACAAATAATTAAAGTTACAGTTCAAGAAGTAATTCTGTAATTAATTAATATCAACACATTTATAAATATGTTTTAATTCTAGAAAATTTCTAAAGATACTTTATTTTTACACCTATCAATTTGGAGAGTTAAAATGGATTTTAATTTATCGCGAACCGTATTAGGATTATGGCGTTTAAATAACTGGAACTATTCATCAATGGAATTAAATGGTTTAATAAACCAATGTATCGACTTGGGTATAACATCATTCGACCACGCTGATATTTATGGAGATTATGAATGCGAGGAGCTTTTCGGAAACGCTTTGATGCTTGATTCTTCTTTGCGAAGTAAAATGAAGATCGTAACTAAATGCGGAATTAAACTGCTCTCCTCCAAACACCCCGAAAGAATAATTAAGTATTACGATACAAGTAAAAATCATATTATGGATTCAGTTAACAAATCGCTTCAGAATTTAAGAACCGATTACATAGATTTACTTCTCATTCACCGTCCGGATCCTTTTATGAACGCAGACGAAGTTGCTGTTTCATTTCAAGAGTTGAAAGATTCCGGGAAGGTATTAGAATTCGGTGTTTCAAATTTTCTGCCTCATCAAATTAATTTGCTGCAATCGAGATTGAAATACCCTCTTGTAACAAATCAAATTGAGGTTTCAGTTCTGAATCATGAAAACTTTGATAACGGCAGTATCGATTTCTTACAGGAAAGAAAGATCTCACCAATGGTCTGGTCGCCTCTTGCCGCGGGAAAATTATTTTACGATAACTCAGATAGAACACATCGGGTCCGTTCATTACTTAACGAATTAGCAAAAAAATATGGTGCTCCTTCAATCGATTCAATTGCAACAGCATGGTTATTTGTTCACCCGGTTAATTTTGTGGTTGTTATTGGTAGCGGTAAAATCGAGCGGATTAAGTCGGCGCTTTATGGTGAAAAAATAGATTTGAGTCGTGAAGACTGGTTTAGAATCTGGATTGCTGCAAGAGGAAAAGATGTTCCATAAAAAAACCCCGAGAACTTCCCGGGGTCTTTTAATCAAATCTAAACGAGCAATTAAAATTCTGTATTAAGAAGGCCTAACACATTCATAAGCTCAAACTGCTTTGTAAAGTAACTGAACTGTGCCTGAATATCATTGTTCTGTGCTTGTAAATAATCACGATACGATTGCTGCATTTCAATAAAAGTAGCAGAGCCCAGTTCATAATTTTCGCTTTTTATATTCCAGTTCATTCTTGCAGAAATTAAACTTTTCTGAGTTACTTCTACCTGAATTTTTGCTGTTTCAAGATCAAGCAATGTATTCTTTACCTGTGCTCTAATTTCTTTTTCAAGTGCTTTAAGATCTTCGGTAACATTTTTTATTTGAACGTCTGCAGTCTGAATTGCAAAATCTGTATTCCAGTTAGAAAAGATTGGAAAGTTTAATGAGAGCCCAAGACTGAATATACGCCTATTGAAAAGATCACCGGGTTTAATTGCACTTGTTGAATACCTGTAGTTTCCGCTTAATGTTGGAAATAAACCAGAGCGTGCAATTGTAAGCTGATACTCAGCACTCTCTAATTTTAATTTCTGGCTCTGATAATCTTTTCTGTTCTTTAATGCAGTATCGAAAAGTTTTACCTGATCTTCTTTTGTGTAGTAATTGAAATTAATTTCCTGTGGCGGTTCGAAAGTATATTCTTCTGTAATATCGAGAGTTAAATACTTAAGTAAATTTATCTTGGCTTTTTCGAAGTTGGTTCTTGCCTGAAGAAGAGAGAGCTCGGAATTAGCAGTTTGAACATCCTGTGAATAGACATCGGATACAGTAATCATTTTCAAATCGAGCATTTCTTTAATTTTATCAGAAAGATTTTTATTATAAGTGTAATTTTCTTCCTGAAATTTAAGAAGTCGTTCATAACTTATAATTGAGAAATAAAGACTTGCTGTTTGAAGCACAATATCCTGTCTTAGTTTATCAAAGTCGAATAGAGCTGAATTAAAATTTGTTTCTTTCTGTTTGATATTTGCAAAATTGGAAAGTCCATTAAATAATGTAACGTTACCGCTTGCAGATAATGAATAACTTCTAGAATCTATCTGCGAAGGTGGAATTATTTGCTCCCTTCCAAAGAAGTCGAGCTGTGTACCACCGTCGTCATTAGTTCTGGACCATCCCCATGAACCGCCGATTCCCAGTGTTGGTATTAAATCGCCATATGCGGTTTTAACACTTGCTTGCTGGGTAAGAAGACTATTCTGAGATTTTACTAAACTGGTGTTGCTATGCAATGCAATCGAAATCGCATTGTTTAATGTTAATTTCTTTTGTGCAAAAGAGGTTGAGAGGAAAATTAACATACTTACTACAAATACATTTTTAATTTTTTTCATTCTATATCTCTAAATATTTTTCAGTAATTACCAAATAACCATTAATGATGGTTCTGTTTTATTCATATCTTAATGCATCAATTGGATTTAGTTTTGATGCTTTTCTTGCCGGGTAAAACCCAAAGAAAATTCCGATTGCACCTGCAAATCCGAATGCAAGAAAAATAATTTCAGGCTGAATATTTGCTGCCTGACTCGTATAATTATTCAGAAGGTAAGAGACCCCGAAGGAGAGGGCTACTCCCAAAATCCCTCCGGCCAGACTTAATACTACTGCTTCGGTTAAAAATTGTATTAAAATATCAGATGATCTTGCACCAATTGATAATCTAATACCAATTTCGCGTGTACGTTCTGTAACAGACACAAGCATAATATTCATAATGCCAATGCCTCCTACAATTAGCGAAACCCCGGCAACCGAGCCGAGTAAGATTGTAAGAATTTTTGATGTTTCGGTAGCTGCAGTTGCTAAATCCGCCTGGTCCTGAATTGTGAAATCATCATCCTCTCCTTGAGTTAACTTATGAGCTTCGCGCATTATCTTTCTTAACTCTTCTTTTGCTTTTGGAATCTGATTTGCCGAGACTGCACTAACCTGAATTGATCCGATAAATCTGCCGCCGGAAAGTCTTTCGTGTACTGTTCTTGAAGGAGCCAAAATTATATCGTCGTTACTTGTACCAACAGAAGTCTGACCTTTTTCTGCAAGAACACCAATAATCTTAAAAGGAACATTTCTAATTCTAACCTGCTGACCGATAGGGTCGTCATCGGGAAATAGATTTTTCGCGACTTCGGATCCGAGGACGCATACTTTTGATCTTGCCAGCACATCTCTTTCCGTGAAGAACTCGCCTGATTTTAACTTCCATGCTCTGATTTCGAGATAATCTTCTGAGACACCCTGAACCTGTGTAAACCAGTTACCAACACCGCCAATAATCTGCCCACCGGAACGCACGATTGGTGTAACACCAGTGATAAGTGTTGCTTCATCCTTAATTTTCTGAACATCATCAAATGTGAATCTATTGAACGAGCCCATTCCTCTGTTAACACCTCCGCTTGCAGAAGCGCCCGGTGTTATTACAATTAGGTTGGAT
>JAGXSM010000139.1 GCA_018333725.1 Melioribacter sp.
ATCAAACGGGATAGAGATTGGTGTTAATGAAACTCTTTTATTTGCGATCGAGATACCGAAATGCGATTCAACTTCTTTAGCATTCTTAACATGGTTTTTACCGTAACGCAAAATTTTATCGTAGATTTTTTGTTTTGTCACTTCAATATTTCGATCGTGACAGTCTCTTAAACTTAATCCGAGAGTAACGGTTCGAATATCAAAATGTTCAATTTCGGTCATCCGTATTGTTTCTAGTATTTCTTCAAATTCGTATGGCATTTTGTTGGTTCTTAGTTATTAGTTCTTGGTTCTTAGTTATTAGTTATTTGTTCTTCGTTCTTCACTCTGAGTACGTAGTTAATTCGAATGTAGAATAGAACGTATTAAATTCTATGCATATATCTAAAAACGTCTTCGTGTTGAAGATAAATTTTAATTTTGAGATCATCTGCCACTTTAGACATTTCTTCCTGAATCTGCTTAAGATCTTTTTGTGAGGCGGAAATGTCTATTACCATTATCATTGTAAAAAAATCACCCATTAATTTTTGAGTGAGGTCTTGAATATCGCAATTGGAATCTCCGAGAGCTTTTGTAACTCCGCCAACAATTCCGGGTTTGTTTAAACCAAACGAAGTTAGAATTACACGCCCGGAAGAGACGTCGCCTTTCTTAAAAATAAAATCACCTCCGCCGGCAGATTCTATTTTCTTTCTCACTTCTTCTTTAACTTTTTCCGGCGTTGCACCTGTTCCTAATTCCTGAATAGTATCAAGAGTTATTTTTCTTAATTCTTCTTCTTTCAATTTCACGGTTTGGCTCCCCTGAATTGTTTCTGTAAATTAATTAGAGCACTATTAGCAATATCAATATTTTTACTTTCTGCAAATTCTGCGGCATTCTGAATATTACCTCTGTAAAATCTCTGCCATATTAAAGTTAAAATTGCAATACCATCGAAAATACGTTCTGCATTAAACGCATTAATAGTTAAATAAGCCGATAAAACATTCCACCCAAGAGATAATAACCCGGATAGAAAATTACCTGTATAAATCTGACCAGCACCCGGCAAAATATAAGAAATTACGGTTGCAAAAGTAACGGAAACTTTATCCTTTTCTACCCGGTTGCAAATTAATTTCAATTCGTGATTAGGATTTATTTTAGCAAAAGATGCTGCTGCGCTCGTCCAGTCGTCTTCAAACATATATGCCCAGCCACGCCAGTAATTAATGGAGTCCTTACTGTCATTTCCCGAATATGTTAATTCCATTTCATTCAGCAGTTGATGAGCCCTTGAAGTTGTTCCTCTCAATATATTACAGCGGACAATTTCAATTTTCGAGTCAAACCGTTCAAAATCATCAGAAGCATTCAATTCTGAAATTGAAAAATATTTAATAGCTTCATCAAATTTTGCACCGGCTTTATAGCATTTACCTATCTGGAAGGATGAACGATAAAAAAATGTTTTAGTCGAATCAAAAAATATTAAGCGTTTATACTCGGTAATAGCATCAAAATAATTTCCAGTCTTGAACAAAGTATTTGCATAATCGAATTGGGATGATAATTGATATTGAGCTTGAACAGATACCAGTGAGACAAAGAAAAAAAGTATAAGTTTACCAAGAAGTTTTATCATCATCTTTATAAATTATTCTCCGGCAAGAAATAATTTCTTTTTTCGAAATATAATTTCACATTATTATCAAAATTAAATTTTACCCCGGCATTAAAAATTTGAGCTGCTGCTGCCGACCCATAAATATTACCAGCATAGAAAAAAGCTCCCAATCCGGTAAACAACCATCCGCGGAAACTGTGCTTGTGGTTAAAATTGTCAATAGCTAAAAATGTCAATACACCGGTTACCAAAAATGAGGTTAATCCATCGGTTATGTTACCCACATAAATTTTACCGAGTCCCGGTATAACGCTTGATAAAAGTGCTGCAGTGGTGGGACTTTTATATTGAGGGAATTTTTTTTGAATATAAAAATTACGGATATCGTTTTTATTTGAATCAGGGAAAGCAGAAATAAAATTTGCCGTATCCGGTAAAACCGAATTATCCATTAAAAACGAAGTGAAATATAAACGGTTAACTTCGGATAGATATTTTTCGGGCAAATAGATTTCATTTCTGGATGAATTGCGGAATAAATTAAAATCGCCGCTAAAAAAGAGGGATTTGTAATATGCTAATCTTGATTCATCCTGTATAGTAGAATTATAAAAGATACTTTTAAAGTTATCGGCTGCTTCTAAGTATCTTCCTATATTATAAAAGCAATTTGCAAATTTAAACCTGATTGTATCGTTATCCTCATATTTTAGATACTCCCTAAATTCATACGAAGCTCTTAAATAATCTTTCTCAAGGTAAAGATGGTTACCAAATTTCAACCGGCTCTTATAAGAAAATAAGTCTAATTCTTTTAAAGAGTCCTGACAAAGTATATCACCATACGTAATAAACATGGGCATTATAAGTAACAGTATCAACTTATTTGAGTAATAAAAAATTCTATTCATAAATTAATCACCGCCATTACCGGATAGAGCTATTTCTATCATCTGTTCATTTAGAGTATAATTCGAAACCGGATCATAAAATTTTCCAATTCGATGAATAGGATAACTGTTTTTGCCCTTGAAAAAATTTAAATCACGAATAAATCGATCGGCAAACATTAAAGGTCCTTTAATCATACCGGATTCACTAATTGCTTGAACAAAGAAATGAGAACACGACGGATAGAATGGACAATTATCTCCATCCAGTTCTGAGATAAAGAATCCATAGATGTTTCTCAGAAAACTAATTATCCCAGAACCCGTATTTTGTTTCTGTGTTATTATATTCTTTGAGGAAGCATTGCTGATTTTATAGGAAACTTCAACGGCATCCCACTTAACCCAATCAGTCTGTGCTTTGCTTAAAGTAGGAACCAACAGCAAGCAAAATATTATAGATTTTATCAATAGCAAGTCCTAATCTTTTAGAAGTTCGCGAGCAATTACTACACGCTGGATCTCTGAAGTTCCCTCATAGATCTCTGTTATTTTAGCATCGCGTAAAAATCTTTCTACAAGGTATTCTCTAACGTATCCGTATCCGCCATGAATTTGAATTGACTCCAGGGCACATTCAACAGCTACTTTAGATGCATAGAGTTTAGCCATGGCAGCTTCTTTAACATATTTTTTGCCGGCATCTTTTAAAGCAGCAGCTTCAAGTGTAAGGAGTTTAGCAGCTTCAACCTTTACAGCCATATCGGCTAATTTGAATTGAATTGCTTGCAGATTAGCAATTTCGGTTCCGAATGCTTTACGAACTTTAGCATATTTTTTTGAAGCATCCAGAGCCCCTTCTGCAATTCCGCAAGCTTGAGCTGCAATTCCAATTCTACCACCGTTTAATGTATTCATTGCAAAGTTAAATCCCTTTCCAACTTCCCACACAATATTTTTTTCTGGTACCTTACAATTTTCGAAAGTAAGCGAGCAAGTATCGCTGCTTCTAATTCCAAGTTTATCTTCCTTAACACCATGTCCAAAACCGGGTGTCCCCTTCTCAACTAAAAATGTTGTAATTCCATGGTGCCCTTTATCTTTATCGGATTGAGTAACAACCAAATGATAATCAGCATTCAGCCCATTAGTAATCCAGTTTTTCATTCCATTGATCACCCAGGAATCGCCCTCTTTATAAGCGGTAGTATGCTGTTTAGTAGCATCGCTTCCGGCTTCTGGTTCAGATAATGCAAACGCCCCAAGCTTTTCGCCTTTTGCAAGCGGTTTAAGATAAGTCTCTTTAATATAGTCAGAACCCCATTTTTCCAATCCATAACAAACGAGAGAATTATTAACCGACATAATAACACCAACGCTTGCATCTACTTTAGAAATCTCAATCATTGCAAGAACATAACTTACAGTATCAAGTCCGGCACCATCATATTGCGGTGAAACCATCATTCCCATAAATCCGAGTTCGCCAAGTTTTTTAACTATTTCATAAGGGAATTCGGCTATTTTATCTCTCTCAACTGCTGTAGGTGCAATTTCAGATTCAGCAAATTCACGTGCTGTTTGTTGTATCATCAATTGTTCTTCTGTAAATTCAAAATTCATGATAGTCCTCAATTTTCTTTTGAACTGATTGGTCAATTATTACCCAAAACTAAAGAAAGGGTTTGGTAATTTCAAACTTTTTAGACGAGATTAATTTTCTGACAATTACTATTTATTATATTTGCTTATATGATAAGTAATACGAAGAAAAATATTTTAAAAGGGATGACCCTTAGCGAATTAAAGAAATATTTTATTTCTATAGGCGAATCAAAATTCCGGGGTGAACAGTTATTCAATTGGATTTACAATCACATATCATTTGACTTTTCTGAAATGCAGAATTTTCCAAAGGATTTACGTAACAGATTAAATGATTCCGCGATTCTCAAAACTCTTGAATTAGTTACTATGCAGTATTCACCTTCAACAGGGACTAAGAAATTTCTTTATTCAACAACCGACAATAAAAAAATTGAATCTGTACTAATTCCCGAAGATGAAAGAAATACACTATGTATTTCTACACAGGTTGGCTGCCCGCTCGATTGTAAGTTTTGTGCTACCGGATTAATGGGATACAAAAGAAATCTAAATTCCGGTGAAATAGTAGATCAATACCTACTTACTGCAAAAGAGATTGACAAAAAAAGTATTACAAATATAGTCTATATGGGGATGGGTGAACCGCTCTTAAATTTTGATAATACAGTTAAATCAGTTGAAATATTTACGCACGAATTAACTAAGGGGTTAAGCAGAAAGCGGATTACAATTTCTACAGCAGGGATTCCGCATAAAATAAAAGACCTTGCGGAACTTGGACTACGAGTTAAGCTTGCACTTTCATTACATTCCTGTTTTGAAGAGATACGAACTAAAATAATGCCTATAAATAATAAGTATCCTCTCAAAGAGAATATAGAAGCGCTGAAACATTACACAAAAAAAAATAAAACGCGTGTTACGTTCGAATATACCATGCTCAAAGGTATTAACGACCGATCCGAGGATATAAAAGCTATTACTAAATTATGCAGTCAACTCCCTTCAAAAATTAATGTAATCCCATTCAACAGTATCAAGCACATGAAACCGGATGGAATTTCTGCCGAATTAGAACCGACTTCCTATGACAGGATACTTGAATTTGTTGAAAAATTGCGTAATAATAATATTACTGTAATGGTTCGCGAAACCCAGGGCGACGACATTGCCGCAGCATGCGGACAACTTGCTATTAAGACAAATTAAAACCTTTCTTTTTAATTTTTTGTTACTTATTATAAGACCAGAAATAAAGGAACTATAATATGAGAAAGCTAATTCAAATTTCCTTTCTTCTTTATTTCTCTTTGTTGGCGGTTAATAATGCACAACAAAATATATCCACTCCAAAGATTCTTTCTGTTGTTATTATGCCTTTTCTGGATGACCAGAACTATCCATATAATATGGATGTGATAAGAGAATCATTTATCAGAGCTTTTTATCAAAAGGGCTTTACAGTAGTTATGGACGATTCTACATGGTCAATTATTCTGGATCAGGATTTTAATCCTTCTAAACTTTTGAAGGATGATGCATTATTAATTTCGGAAAATATTACTGTTGACCTGATAGTATTTGGGGCAATAAATATAAATCAATCGAAACAGAGAGGCGACTTTAACACTCCCAACCCTATTTCGGTAAGCATTTTAGATACTCGCAAAAAAGAGCTGATTATAAAAGAACGAATGGAACCACGCGAAAGATGGGGGTTAATGTGGAGATACTTTTCGTTTGATGATATGGCTCTCAAAGTTGTGAATCAATTGGTTGCTATGGGATATAAATAAAAGGTTTTTTTACCTTACTGATTTTAGTAGTCATTAATGTATATAGGAAAATTTAATTACAGTTTGTTTCCTAATAACATTTGTCTCATTGCGAATTAACCAACAGCACAACCGACCAATTATTCATTTATTTTGGAACTAATTTTATTCAAGATTGATTTAGATAATTAATTGCTAATTAGTTTTGAATAAATAATTATGCCCGGTAAAATTTCCTTTATAATGAAATTTCATATAAAAATTGTTGCCTTTACATTAATCATTGCTGCTAATCTAACTGCCCAGATTAATCGGGAAGCAACAATCAATGGTTTTATTTATGATGCCACCAACCGTGAAGCACTCATCGGCGCAAACATTTATCTTAAGGGAATTAATATCGGAACCAGTTCCAATTCAAGCGGATTTTATGTTCTACCAGTCACAAATCCAGGTACGTTCGAACTGGTTGTAAGCTACGTTGGATATAAAACTTTCCAGCAAAATGTAACTATCACACCAGACCAAAATAAGCGGATAGACATTTACTTAAATACCGATGTAATACTTGGTGAAGAAATAGTTGTAACCGGAGATTCATCGAGGACAATAGATAAACTATTTAACAAACCAGTCTCTAAAGTCGATCTATCACCTGTTCAGCTTAATAAAGTTCCTCAGGTAGTAGAATCGGATCTATTACGAACATTACAAAGCTTACCCGGTATAGTGCCGGTTTCGGATTTTTCATCGGCACTATATGTCCGTGGAGGAACACCGGATCAGAATTTATTTCTACTTGATGGAACAGATGTTTATAATCCGGAACATGCATTCGGCCTCTTTTCTACATTTAATATGGAAGCAATAAAAAAAGTTGAAGTATATAAAGGCGGATTCAGTGCCGAATACGGTGGACGGCTCTCATCGGTTATTAATGTTACTAACAACGATGGCAACAGAAATAAATTTGAAGGTAAAGTATCATTAAGCCTGTTAGCACTTAATACTACGCTTCAAGGTCCTATCGGAAAATTCGGCTCGTTATCGGGTTCTTTAAGAAGAACTTATTTCGATCAGACTCTCGGAAAGGTTATTGATGAAATACCGGATTACTATTTTTTAGACGGTAACTTAAAAGCGTTTTTCGATATCGATGAAACAAATAAACTCATTATAAGTTTTTACGTGGGAATTGACGACCTCAACTTTACATTAGATAAAAACCGTCAGGAGTCTCTGGGATTCGATTATGTATGGGGGAACCAGACCGGAAGTATTAACTGGCGTTCGATTATCTCTCCAAAATTATTCGGCAATTTCTGGATTACAGGAAGCAGATTTTTTTCCGACTTTAATTTTGACGATGTCGATATTAAAGAAGAAAATGTTATTCGAGATGTTACATTAAAAGGCGCTCTCGAATATTTTTTTGATGACCACTGGAACTTCAATTTCGGATTTGAACAAAAAAATGTTAGCGGCGGATTAAAACAAAAATTTACCGGCGGCAGAGTTGATGTTTCCAAACATAGAATACTTTATACTCTTTACTTAAATAGCAAATGGAAACCGAATCCGCTCTGGGATATTGAATTCGGTGTGCGAGCAAATTATTTCGATTCGGATAAAGATTATAAAAACCTTGATCCACGTCTTTCAATTAAATACCGCTTAACCGAAACCAGCAATTTGAAGTTTGCTACAGGAATTTATCATCAATATGCAAACAGAATTCCCCGGCTATTCTTCGTAAGCATCTGGACAAGTGCAGACGAGTATGTTAAAGGTTCATCTGCTTCACATTTTATTCTTGGATATCAAAGAGAGTTGGCTAAAAATATCGAATTTGAAATTGAAGGCTACTATAAGAATTACACAAACATCTATTCTTATAATCCGACTTTTCTTGCTGATATAAAACCCGATACTTATACGGAAGATAATTTACCATTATTCAATTCCAGCAGAGGATTATTTAATGAAGGAAGCGGAAAGTCATTTGGAGTTGAATTTCTGGTAAGGAAAGATGTAGGAGCAATTACAGGATGGGTAGCATATTCACTTGCCCGAACAGAATTTACGATCAACCGTGTTAATAAAGAAAATCCTTTTACACCGCGTCACGATAGAACCCATGCAATCAATATCGTAAGCAACTTAGATCTAAATAACGTTTTTAACGAACTATCGGGAAGGCAATTTGTTAATTACGACAAGAAATGGAATCTCGGCTTAAACTTTACTTTCTTTTCCGGTCAACCGATTACTTTGCCATCGTCTGTATATTTTATAAATCAATTTCCGGATTGGGAGCCGAGTAATAATAGTCTGGCAATTTATCCATCCGGTATCAACGAATTCAGACTCCCATTCTATGCACGTCTGGATTTAAGTTTAACCTACGAAATAAATTACAAAGGTTGGTCGTTAGCACCTTATCTACAAATATTTAATCTGCTTAACAGAAAAAACGTGTGGTTCATTGAATACAAAAACGAACTAAAGAACGGAACAATTTATCAGGAAGTAAATAACATAACAATGTTTCCTATTTTACCAAGTATTGGAGTTAATGTTAGATTTTAATATGAAGAGAACTAGAAAAAATATTTTCTTCTCAATAGCTTTTATTACTTTTGCATCAACAGTATTTTCGTGCGGCGAAGGCGTTGTAGAAATCGGGCAGAACACTTACCTCCCAAAAATTGTTATTGAAGGATATTTATTCCCTAATCAGAAAGTTGAGAACATTCGAATAACGAGAAACTTCCCGTTAAATACACGTCCGGATTTAAAATCATTAATTCTATCGAATGCTTCCGTTATAATAACGGATCTTCAGAACAACCGGAAATATCCGCTTACTTATAACCTTCAAAAACTTTCATTCGAATACAACGGAGTTGACCTGATAATTGATTTTAATAAATCATACAGGTTGGATGTAACAGCAGATATTGAAGGAAAGAAATTATCAGCCGGATCAATCACTACTGTCCCCAAACAAGGATTCAAAATTCTAAGAAATGAGTCGATACTCGATTCAATGAAATACCGGGAGCGAGATGCTGATGGAAATGTTAAGCAATTCAAAGTCGCATTCACACCATCATTAGACAATTCTTTTTACAGCATTTCTATTGTAGCGCTCGATGCAACTATTGAATCTTTTATTTACGATAATGCTTATTTTGAAATAAAACTTGATGACCTTAAGAAGCAGTTCGACCGTTATAAGTATCAATCCAAATGGCTTCAGAATGTTAAATCAGACGAATCAAAAATTAATTACAACATTGAGTGGCTCGATACATGGTTTTACGGTTCATACCGTTTAGTAATCTATGCCGGCGACGAAAATTACAGACTCTTCTTTCTTACCTACCGCAATGTTCAGGAGTTTGACGGAAACTTCCATGAACCGAGAATTAATATTGAAGGTGATGGAATTGGTGTATTCTGTTCTGTTGTTCCAGATACAGTTTACTTTAAGGTGCTTAAATAAAAATCTTTCAGTATCTTTCACCCAGATTTTTCTAATTAATTTATTGTAGAGGGGATACAATTATGGCTGCCCGGCGTAATAAATTTTTTCTGATTTCAATTCTGCTTTCAACTGTTCTGATAATACAATGCAGCAAAAGTGAATCCACGGATAAAATAGAAAAGAAGGATGTCAAAATATATTTAATTGCTTTTGAAGGAACAAAGCTAAGCGGAAAATTAATCGGATGTAATGATGTACTTGTTCCAAAAGAAATAACAGTAAAAGCTGAAAAATCTCTCCTCGAATCGACATTAAATGAGTTAATTGATTTTAAATCAACAGGTGAACTTCAAAACTTTGTACGCGGACCGGCTTTAATGTTAATACAGGTTACAATTGCAAATGGAATTGCAGATGTTTATTTGAAAGGTGATTTTAATATTTCCGGTGCTTGCGATATTGCTAGAATTAAAGAACAGATTTATGAAACACTAAAACAATTTCCAGAGTACCGAAAAATCAATATCTTTATCAACAATCAAATCCTCGAAAAATATCTGGATATTGCCGGAGCAACTTTTTAGAGACCAGGAAAATTTAATATGGCATGGATTTATATTCTTATTGCTTCAGTTTTCGAAATATCCTGGGCGGTTGGATTAAAATACAGTCAGGGCTTTACAAAGTTAGAACCAACCATCTTAACAGTAATTACGATGATTTTAAGTTATGTGTTCCTTGCAATGGGAACCAAAACACTTCCGATAGGAACTGCTTATGCTGTATGGACAGGTATTGGAGCCGTTGGTACTGCAATTTATGGTATTTTGTTTTTTCATGAATCGAAAGACCTACTTAGATTATTTTTCATTTTTTTAATTGTAGTTGGCATAATAGGTTTAAGACTTACTTACAAAACCACAGCATAATCCAGATATGAAAAAATTATCCCACGAAGAAATTTCCCGCAACAGAGCTTCTATAGATAAATTAGATACTTTAGAAAAGATGCCCGTTTATGTTATTCTGAATAGTATAAGAAGCAGTTATAATGTTGGATCAATTTTAAGAACATCTGATGGTGCCATGATTGAAAAATTATATTTATGCGGATATACTCCAACACCAGATAAAAAGGAAGTAATTAAAACAGCTCTCGGTTCTCAGAGCAGCGTTAACTGGGAATACATCAAAGATCCTAAAGAAGTAATCTACTCATTAAAAAGTAAAGGAATAAAAATATGTGTGCTGGAATTAACAGATTCAAGCATTCCATATTACAACGTATCTAAAACTGACTTTCCTCTTTGTATTATTGTCGGGAATGAAATTTCCGGTGTATCTCAGGAATTGATTGATCTATGCGATTTTTCAATCGAGATTCCCCAGTTCGGAATTAAACAATCGTTAAATGTTGCCGTCGCCTATGGCATTGCAGTTTTCGATTTAAGAAGAGTATATGATAAAAATTAAAGTTTTATTTGAGTAGTACCATCTTCTTAATCATTTTATAATTTTCTGTAAACAAACTATAGAAATAAATTCCGCTTGATAAACCGTTGCTCTTAAATTCTATCGTATAATATCCTGCTGATTTTACTTCATCTAAGAGTGTTCTTACTTCCTGCCCAAGCACATTGAAAACTTTGATAGTGACTCTACCATCTTTAGGTAGTTGATATTCAATTTTTGTTGATGGATTAAACGGGTTTGGATAATTCTGCTCAAGCTTAAATTCTGCTGGGATTGTGTAACCAATCAGAATCTCTTTCTCTTCCATTATCCCATTGGCTCCGGTTACAATAAATTTCAATGTGTCTATTTTATTTGATGCAACTTCTCTTTCCACATCGAACATAAATTCTGCTTCTACTCTCTTTTCAATTCGTTCAATCTTTTGTTCTGTCTTTCTGAAACGTAATGATGAAA
>JAGXSM010000140.1 GCA_018333725.1 Melioribacter sp.
ATTGTTGGAGGTGAATTAAGATTTCACAATTCTGTTCATTGGGGAAGTCTTAATTATGGAGAGAATTTACCCGCCGGTATTACAAAAGATTATCGCTACTACTATTACGAAGGTGCAAAAGATATCTTCAATATTTTTCTAAACGAAAATTATAAGCTTAACGACTATGTAAATATACTTGCCGAGGTTCAATTCGCTTATCATAATTATAAATTGAGAAATGAAAAATATCTTAATAATGAATTTGAGATTGGTAATTTATTTATTAATCCAAGAATTGGACTTAACTATAAGTATAATAATAGAATCAATTTATACTTTTCATATGCTAATGTTTCGCGGGAGCCAAATTTAAAAAACTACTATGATGCGGCTGAATCCAGTGATGGAGTAATCCCGCAATTTGAATTAGATAAAAACGGTAATTATGATTTCTTGAAACCATTAGTAAAGCCTGAAAATATGAACGGTTTTGAACTCGGGGCGAATTATTCATTTAATAACATTGCTTCATCATTGAATTTGTTCTATATGCTATTTAATGACGAAATTGTTAAGAAAGGTCAGGTGGACCGTTTCGGTCAACCTGTAACTGGGAATATGGATAGAACAATTCATTATGGTATTGAAGGAACATTAAATTACAAACTAAATCAATCATGGGAATTTGTTCTTAACGGTTCATTAAGTAAAAATTATATTAGTAGCGGATCAACATTTATTAAATATAGAGACTCACAATCAGGAATTAAAAAAACTACTCAACTTAATCTTGCTGGTAACAGGATAAGCGGATTTCCGGATGTAACATTTAATGCATTAATAAAATACAATTACGATGGGTTTTATTCACAAATTGCAATAAAGTATGTAGGAGATTTCTTTACTGATAATTACGATAAAAATCTTTTATCATATGCTCAAAAATATCCGGGCTTAATTGATTATACAGACAATAAGCTGGATGCGTATTTTGTTGTAAATTTGTATTCATCATATGAATTTGAACTGGAACCTTATTTCAATAGTCTTAAACTCTTTTTCCAGGTAAATAATTTATTAAATAATCTGTATGCCTCATACGGTATTGGTAAAGAGTACTTCCCGGCTGCAGAGAGGAATATTTTAATCGGGATGAAAGTTGGCTTATGAAAAAGTGTATTATACTTGCAAATGGTCAACCACCTAAAAAATCAACTATTAATTTCTTGATAGGTAAGGGCTACTCAACTTTAATTTGCGCAGATGGCGGGGCCAATACAGCTATGAAGCTTAAGTTGATACCCGATTTTATTATCGGCGATCTCGATTCAATTAAACCTGTCGTATTGAATTATTATAAAAACAAATCCACTATCATAAAAATTGGTCGGCAGAATGACACAGACGTTGAAAAATGTTTAAAGTATGCCATCAAGAATAAATTTACTGAAGCAGTAATTTTAGGTGCTACCGGAGACCGGCTCGATCACTCATTCTGTAATTTAGGAATTGTACTTAAGTTCTCTACTCAATTAAACGTTTCAGTAGTTCACCAAAAATCTATACTACGTGTATATAGTGGAAATGTTTTTTTAAATACGGTACAGGGAGAAGTAATTTCTTTATATGGTATCAGAAGTCAAACACGTATATCATCAAACGGACTTAAATATAAGTTGAACAATATTGCACTACCATTTGGAGAAAAGGAAAGTACAAGTAATATTGCTTTAAGGAAAAAAGTTGAATTGAAAATTACTAATGGAAATATTTTTGTTGTTAGAGACTTTGAACTAATGAAAAAACATGATTTCATTTAGTACACTTGATATAATTATAATACTTCTATTTTTTTTAGCCTTGGTTATAATTGGTTTATTACCGGGATTTCAGAAAAAGGTTAGCGGCAAGGAAGAGTATCTGCTGCATGGCAGAAAAGTAGGATTGATTCTTTTTATTCTTACCAATGTATCAACATGGTATGGCGGCATACTCGGTGTTGGAGAATTTACTTACCGGAATGGATTGTTTAGCTGGATAACACAAGGTTTACCTTATTACATATTTGCAATAATATTTGCTTTTTTATTTGCACCAAAAATCAGAAATGCTTCTCTTTATACTATACCTGACAAGCTTGAATTGGTATATGGAAAAAGAGTAGGTGTAATTACGTCGTTGTTAATATTTATTTTAGTTTCGCCAGCTCCATACATACTAATGATAGGCAGCCTGATTAATTTAATTTTTAGTTTGGATTTAATCCTCTCATTAATTATAGCTACTCTACTTTCTTCAATTTATTTGATAAAAGGCGGATATAAAAGTGATCTATACACAGATGTACTCCAGTTTTTTATTATGTTTATCGGATTTACAATCATAGTATTTTTTTCATTTAAGAATATTGGCGGTACAGATTATTTATACAAATCCCTTCCTGAAACTCATCTCAGTATTACCGGCGGAGTTTCACCGTTTTACTTGATAGTATGGTTTTTAATCGCACTTTGGACTTTTGCTGATCCGGGTTTTCATCAGAGATGCTATGCAGCAAAAACGGGTAATACTGCAAAGTGGGGGATTATAATTTCTGTTTTCTTCTGGCTCCTATTCGATATATTAACTACAACAACCGGATTATTTGCACGAGCGGCTCTGCCAAACTTGGAAAACCCAGTTTTTTCTTTCCCGATTTATGCCGAAAAAGTATTAGGCAGCGGTTTGAAGGGAATATTTTATGCTGCTTTGTTTGCAACAATAATTTCTACATCCAATAGTTTCTTGTTCATAAGCGGTACTACTTTTGGGAATGATTTATTGCCCAAATTATTCTATAAAAATATTTCAGAAAAAAATGTGGTTCTCTATGTTAAAGTAGGAATTATTATCTCGGGAATAATTGCGATTATCCTTTCTGCTGCTATTCAATCGGTAATTGATTTGTGGTATCTGATTGGAAGTTTCTGCATACCTGGAATTATTCTACTAATATTTGGCGCATATTTCGAAAAATTCAGAGTCTCAAATCATATAGCATTAATAGAAATAATTGTAGGGTCATTTACAAGTATAGTATGGCATTTTATAAGATGGGAATTCTCTTCAGGTTTTGTTACAATGATTGAACCGATGATAATCGGTCTATCTTTTGCCGGAATTATTCACGCTATTGGATTGATAAAGAAAAGAGAGGTCATCATATGATAACCTCTCTAAAATAATTACGGTAATAAAATGCCAACAGAAATAACTGTTGTCCACAATCCACGTTTATCACCCTGGGCAGATTGTGTTACATTAAAGCTTCTTACAATTTTACCAGACATTTTATAAACCTGCTCTCTTTCATTCCATGCTTTTTCAGCATCAAATTCAACTCCAAGAGTAGTTGCAAGCATTGTTGCAGCAAGATCTTCAGCATAATTGCCAGCAACTTTTTCTGTCTCGCCGTATGGATGATGCTCAGAAAGATAGCCATACATAGTTTTATTTGCTGGAATCGCCACACCAAGTGAAGAAGCAATTAATCTATTTGGTTCGTTAGTGGCATTACGTGCCATTACGCAATGTGTAATCTGACCCGGTTTTAACAATTTTAATCCCTGGCTTCTCGAAATGATTTTTGCACCGACCGGGAAGATACTGCTAACGGAAACTAAATTGCAGATTTCAATTCCGGCACTTCGAAGTGCTAATTCGAATGATGCAAGATATTCTTTATGTTTACCTACTCCTTTTGTAAAAAAGATTTTAGTTGGAACGTACAATTTTTGTTACCTCCATGTTTATGAACAAAGTAATTTAATGAAATTCCGTTTACCTACTTTTAGAATTTTTTCTGTGTCAAATGTAATATCCTGAGTAATATCGCTTATTTTTTCACCATCAATAGAAACACCGCCTTGTTGAACAAGACGTCTTGACTCAGCTTTAGAAGGAGCAAATCCAACTTGAACAATTAAATCAAGTATGTTCAACTTGATCTCTTCAATTTTTATTTCAGGAATTGTATCTGGTAATCCTTTCTTGATGAATATTGTGTCAAATTCATTCTCGGCAGCTATTGCAGCTTCTTCTGTGTGATACATTGCAACCAAAGTTCTTGCTAATTTTCTTTTAAGATCCCTCGGGTTAACTGATTTATCTGTAAGTAATTGACGGATATTAACTAACTCCTCGTTCATTGCATTTGTAGTTAATTCAAAGTATGTGTAAATCAATTCATCCGCAATCGATAAAGTTTTACCATAAATATCTTTTGGCGATTCATTAATACCGATATAGTTATCCAGGGACTTACTCATTTTTTCAACACCGTCTGTCCCGACTAATAATGGCATTGTTAATATTACCTGGGGACTTGCTCCAAACTCGCGTTGAATATCTCTACCTACTAATAAATTAAATTTCTGGTCGGTTCCGCCTAATTCTACATCACTATTTATTGCAACCGAATCCATAGCTTGAGCAAGCGGATAAAGAATTTCGTGGATAAGAATTGGTATTCCACCCTTATAACGTTTAGTAAAATCATCCCTTTCAAGCATTCTGGCAACTGTGTATTTGGATGCAAGCTTAATTACATCTTCAAAAGACATTTTACCAAGCCATTCGGAATTATATACGATCCTTGTTTTATCTTTATGAAGAATTTTAGATGCTTGTTCAAAATAGGATTTACCGTTTTCACGAGCTTCTTCAAATGATAATGGCGGACGCGAAGAATTTCTACCGGAAGGATCTCCAATCATTCCTGTGAAATCACCAACAATTAATATGGCATCGTGCCCTAAATCTTGAAATTGTGCCAGCTTACGTAAAACTACGGAATGACCAAGATGCAAATCCGGTCTGGTTGGATCGCAACCTAATTTTATTTTCAGTGGAGAATTTTCTTTGTAAGATTTTTCAAGTTTTTGAACTAATTCATCTTCGGGGATTATTTCGAATGCACCGCGCTTAATGAGATCCATCTGCTCATTAACAGGGGGGAAGATTGGTTTTTTACTCAATAGATTACTCCGGTTATTATTTCAGCCTCCGCTGAAGTTCACGTGTTATTTCCCTTTTGGCAATATCTTCTCTCTTATCATACTTTTTCTTACCGGTTGCTAATGCTATCTCAACTTTCACTTTACCGTTTTTAAAATACATTCTCAATGGAATTAGAGTATTACCTTTTTCTGATGTTCCTTTAATCAACTTCCTAATTTCATTCCGGTTTAAAAGTAATTTTCGCTTTCTAACCGGATCGTGGTTATTAATACTTGCCTGATCATATACTGCTATATTAGTATTGTATAACCAGATTTCACCATTTTCTACTACAGCATAACTATCAACAAGCGAAACTTTACTCTGTCTTGCAGATTTAACTTCAGAACCTACAAGAACAATCCCGGCTTCGAATCTTTGCATTATAAAATATTCGTGCTGGGCTTTTCTATTTACAGTTATGTTCTTCTCTGATGTACTATCTGTCATAATTTCCAAAAAGGCGGACAAAATTTATTTTTATTGTCAAATAAATGCAAGAATTTATCCGATTCCAAATAATTTTATTAAAATTTTTTAGATCGGGCAAAAATTTTTTTCAATCAAAACTTTCACTAAATTTTGTTCGATTATTGATAGGAATATATGGCTGAAAAACATTTCTACGAACAGAAGGAGTTTACAGAAAAATATCTTTTACCTTACTTTCAAAGTTATATTCCAGACTTTCATAAACTGAATGTTCTGGAAATTGGATGTGCAGAAGGGGGTTTGCTGGATATTCTTGGATCAATTGGAATTGATGCTCTCGGAATTGAACTAAGTCCGGAAAGAATTCAAATTGCCCTGGATAAAAATCCTAACTTAAATATAATCCATGGTGATATAACAGATGAAAATCTTCCGGCCAGAATCGGCAAAGAATTTGATTTTATTATTATGAGAGAAGTAATTGAACATGTTAACAATAAATATGCTGCCTTCGATAACATAGACCGTTTATTAAAACCGGGAGGTTATCTGTATATATCCTTTCCGCCAAAATATTCTCCGTTTGCAGGACACCAGCAGATTGCTCAAAGCTTTTTGAAATATTTACCATATATTCATTTATTACCAACAAACATCTTAAAAAAAATAGCAAGACATCTTTCAGAAAATGAAAATTATGTTGATGAAATTAAACTTCATTATAGTACTGGAATGGCAATTAATAAATTTAAGAATCATTGTCTGATCAAAAATTTTATCCCGGTTAAAAAGGAACTTTTTTTATTCAGACCTATTTATGGTTACCGGTATGGAATTCCAAAAATAAAATTTCCAGATCTACCTTTAGTAAGAGAAATATTTACATTTGGTTATGAGGTTTTATTACGTAAAAGCAACTAATTAATTAATCATTTTGTAAAACGATTGAATTTTTGCGAGGTTAAAATGTTAGAGATGCAGAAGAAACTTTCCAAACCGTTCTATGCTATTCTTAGTTTACCGGCAACAGCAATGGGATTTGCTCTCTCAATCCAAATAGCAGCATTAAGCTGGTTAATGCGAACCAAGTTTAATTTAGATCTTCACGAGATTGGATTTGTCTGGGCAGCCGGACCTCTGGCTGGTATAATTGGGCAGCCCATTGTCGGTCTGATAAGTGATAATGTCTGGTTCTGGGGTGGAAGGAGACGACCTTTTATTCTAATTGGTGGTACCCTGGCAGCATTAATGCTTTTTGCTCTTCCTAACATTGGAGTTATAAGCGAATTCTTTGGATTCACCAACATCATAATTGTTGCTGTCTTTGTTGCTTTAACCTTAGACCTTGCAATTAATATCAGCTTTAATCCAACAAGATCGATTATAGCTGATGTTACACCTGATGGTGTTCCAAGAACAAAAGGTTATACGTGGATGCAAACCATCTCCGGTTCCTTTGGAGTTCTTGCATATGCGATCGGTGCAATATTTGGTAATTTTTTTCTAATCTATTTCGGAGTAATTCTTGTACTGGCATTTTCAATTATTCCAATGTTTTTTATTAAAGAAACTAAATCTCTTCAAAAAGAGCAATCAGAAGAAAATGTTACAAGTTCAACAACAGATTGGAACCAATTCTTAAAATTACTTTTTGCACATTCATTTTCGTGGATTGGTGTTCAGACTATGTTTGTATATATGATCGGTTATGTTGAACATAAATTGAATCCCGCTTCAAACGACGAAACAGGTCAGATCCTGTCAATATCATTCTTAATCTTAAATGCGGTTGGTGCATTGTTACCGGCATTCATCCTTGAACCGATAACGGAAAAAATAGGGAGAGTTAAGACACACCTTTCTGCAGTTGCAGTAATGTCACTCGGTTATTTTGGAATAGTATTTTTTGGTACATCAGCAATTAATGTCTGGATACTAATGGCCGTATGTGGAATTGGCTGGGCTGCAATTGTTAGTTTACCATTTGCAATTATGTCGGAAAAAGTAAATAAATCCAAAATGGGTTTGTTCATGGGAATCTTTAATCTTTCGGTAGTTTTACCTCAACTTTTAGTCAGTCTGGTTCTCGGAACATTTATTCAAAATGCAGCAGATAAAAATATTATATTTATAATAAGTGGAACTACTTTACTTATTTCTTCTGTTTTATGGATAATGGTAAAAGATTCACCAGCTTCTGTTTCTAAGGATATAAAAATCTAATCAGGTCATTAGAGTTTAAGGAATATGATGAAAATGAAATTGCTAATATTATTATTTTTGATTTCACTGCCAATAAACGCACAATTCGAAGTTGAGTTTAATGAAGTAAATGGGGAACTGACTAAAACTGATAAGTACAAGGAAGGGTTCGGAAGATACGACGGTTATAATATACCTTTATATGCCGGCGAAGGTGTAAACTTTGTTGTTTATTCCGAAAAGTTTGAGCCCAAGATTGTTTTTGTTTCTCCAGATGGAAATGTTTATAAGCAAAGTGATGGCAATGGTAATATTGCTTCATTAATTACAACTGTTCCGGAAGAAGGGGAGTGGGTTTTATTTATTGTTGGTGATCAAAACTCTCTTGGTAAATATACATTTCAATATGCCTTTGCGTCATCAAATTCCCTAACATTGCCCTCTGAATCCGATTTTTGTTCTACACTGAATTTCATTATTGCCCATGCAAAAGCATACTTTCTTCTTTTTGAAAATCCGGTTGATTCGAAACAATCATTTGTAAAACTTAATAATGCCAAAGATGCTTTTATAGATGATTCCGATGCATCTTACAATGCCGTTTACCTGGAAACAGATAACCTTAAAGAAGCCGAACAATTATATAAGAAACTCACCGATGATATTACCAAATGTATCGGTAATAGCTGGTTGAGTGCAACTTCTAACTGGCAAAAGTTTGATGATTATAAAATAATGAGAACAAAATATTTAGAGAAAATAAAAGAGAAGGAAAGATTTATTAAAGTAATACTTCTTGATTTAAGAGGTTCGAAACAAAAATTCTTGAATGATTATATTGTTCAGGTAATTATAAATAGGAATCAGTAAAAGAGCCGATTCACAGGCTCTTTTACAATAATTCAGCTAATCCTCATCTTTTACAAACATCACAAAAATTCCGGCAACAATCATAGATAATCCTCCAAGCAGAAGTGCATATATAGCTTCGTTACCAAATAAGTTACGTACAAAAAATCCCAGAATTGCTGCTGCAGTAATTTGAGGGATAACTATAAAAAAATTAAATATACCCATATAGACTCCCATCTTATTTGATGGAAGTGAACCTGTAAGTATTGCATACGGCATTGCAAGAATAGATGCCCATGCTAAGCCGATTCCTAATTCAGATATAAGAAGTACTTGAGGATCCTTAA
>JAGXSM010000141.1 GCA_018333725.1 Melioribacter sp.
AATTGAATGAAATCCGCTTATGGCTCCGCAAGCAACTGTAACAAAAAGTGCCGGGAATAAATACCCGATTTTATCTATAGAGAAATTTGTAACAGGTGCAAGGTGAATTTCTGGAAATGTAAAAAATAAACCTACAATTCCTCCAATCATCAATGAATAAAGGAAATATGAATTAAGATAATCTCTTGGCTGAAGTAAAATCCATACAGGTGTTACTGATGCAATAAATATGTAACCGATTAAAATGTAAATCCAGATCTGACTGCTTAATTGCAGAGGGAACAAATTACCTATGTAAATACAGAAGAATAATAATACTACACCAATTATTGATGACATCCATAGAGAAAATTTATATTTATAAACCGTTAATCCGAATGCAACTGCAAGTAAAATGAAGAGGAGAGAAGATGTTCCTGAACTTGGAATACTGGCAAATGTATTTGCAACAATTAGCATAAACACTGCAATAACAAGAATAAGCGTTGCCCATGCGAACAATAGAAAAAGTTTTTTGCCATTATGACCGATGTAAGTATCAATAATTTGTCCTATCGATTTCCCTTTGTGCCGGACTGATGCAACTATTGAAGTATAATCGTGAACGCCGCCAATAAAAGTTGCGCCGATTAAAATCCAGACATAAACGGGAATCCACCCGAAGCTTGCTGCTATAATCGGTCCTACAATTGGTCCTGCACCCGCAATTGATGCAAAATGATGCCCTACAAGAACAGGTGTTTTAGCCGGACAGTAATCAACACCATCATACATTGTATGCGACGGAGTTTCTTTGGAATTGGAGACATTCAATTTACGGGTAATATAACTACCGTAATATTTATATGAAAACGAGAAGACTACCATTGCAAACAGTATAATTACTATTCCACTCATTTTTAATCCTCTCTAATTAAAGATCTTATTTAATATTGGTTTAATACTTCTATTCTAATTTTGCAATTACTGCATCGGTCAATTGCTGTGTAGTTACGGCACCTTTTTCAAAAACACCGGGACCACCTTTCAACTTAAGCATATCATAAGTCCGGAATTTCCCTTCAGCAATTACATCTGCAATTGCATTTCTAATTTTACCGGCAATTTTATTTTCACCGATATGTTCGAGCATCATAACGGCACTCATAAACATTGCTATAGGATTTACAATGGAAGGATTTAGCTTCTCATATTTCGGAGCGCTTCCATGTGTTGGTTCAAACACAGCGTATTCATCACCAAGGTTAGCACTGCAAGCAAATCCTAATCCGCCAATTAACCCCGCAAATCCATCGCTTATAATATCGCCAAACATATTTTCTGCTACAATAACTCCATAGTCTTCCGGATTTTTGGTAAGCCACATCATCTGAGCATCAATATTAGTGTCCCACAAATCAATACCGGGATATTCTTCTGAAATTTGTTTTGCAATTTTAAGCATCATACCGGATGTCTCGCGCAATACATTCGGCTTTTCGCAAAGTGTTACATTCTTATAACCAAACTTTTTTGCATACTCAAATGCAGCCCTTATAATTCTTTCACTTGCATTCTTAGTGACGATGCGTGTAGATATAGCCATCTCTGCACTTGGAATATTTTTAAAAGCATCCATTTTAGGGTTTGATTCAAGTGCATCTCTAACATTTTTTGGCGGATTGGTCCATTCCACGCCGGAATATAATCCTTCTGTATTCTGACGAAAAATAACTGTGTTAATAACCGGTTCTTCAAATCCACCATCACTGCTTTTTCTTATAAAATTGAGGGGATTACCTTTGAATGTAATGCAAGGTCTTATGCAAATATCGAGATTAAATTTTTGGCGAAGTGCTACAATTGGAGAGAAGTACACAAATCCTTTACCTCTCAAGGATGGATCAAGTTCTTTTTCTGCATCGTCTTTAGGTTTACTTGTAATAGCACCGAATAGTGCAATTTTATGTTGTTCAATTAATTTTATTGTTCTATCGGGTAACGGATTACCTTCGCTGCACCAGAAATCCCAACCAATATCACCCCAGACGTAATTTGCTTTAAATCCGGCTGCATCTAATAGTCTAATCGATTCAGGTAAAACTACTTTACCAATTCCATCTCCGGGAAGTGCAACAACTGTTCTCATTATGATTCCTAAAAAAGTTTATTTACAGATACGAACATAGAGAGTATGATTTTATTAGGCAAGGAGTAAGTCGATTCTTGTTAAAGACATTTAAAAGTTGAAATCGATTTGAAAATTTATCCGGTTATCAATATTCCCGGGAATTTCAGAATCTCCGCTGCCGAGAGTTCTTTCGTTAGGTTTAAAGAGCTCGGAGTATTTCAAGGAAATGTTCAAACCAAATTTAGTTGTGTATCTGGCCATGAAATACCAGCGTAATCCTTCTCCGTAAAGTGCCGGGTTGGACATAACTCCAATAACATCATTTTCAAATTGGTAAATACGGGAATTATAAGAATCCGTTGTAAAAAATATAAACCGTGCCCATATATTAAGATTGGTCACCGGTACATATTTTATATCCTGTAGAATTAAATATCCGCTCTCCTTTGGTTGGGTTGGGGTGGATCTTAAATAAACATATTCTATACGGGAACGAAGCTGAAGGTTTTTAGCTGCTTTATAACTTAACTCGGCTCTGTAATTCTGCTGACTCCTTTTTTCGAGTCCTCTTGAATCTGAAAATGACTGAACAAAATCTTTAGTTTCATTTTTATATTTAAGCCGCAATTCGGTATTGGTAAAAATCTTAGCCGTGTAATAAATTAAAAAATCATTTCCTGATGAAGAAAAATTATATGTGCTGCTTGCAACAGGGAATTTGAATTGATCGAAATAAATATTGAATACACCGTAATCGGTCCGGAATCTAATTCCTGAATAAAACCCGACTTCATTCTGTGCAGTTCCTCTTTCGCCAAAACTGCTCGCATGCAGGTTAATAAAATTACGTGGAAAGTTTCTAAGCGAGAAAACCATTGATAAATTCTTGTCGATTATCAAGTTTGCTGTATGTATTGAAGCAATCGAAGTCATGTTATATGAAATTTCTCCGCTTAAATATAACCGTTCAAAAAAAGTTGAATATGAAGCAGAGAGGAAATCAAAATTATTACCGGATTTTTTAAGCTGGTCCGTTAGTGCAAAATCATTGCTGTAAGTTGAACGGTAATAAAGTAAACCTAATTTCAAATCGGTGTTGAAATTTAAATCGATTGCAGTTCCAAAAACTTTTTCGCTAACACGGTTTTCTTTTTTGATCTCTGATTGTGTCCGGTGGAATCCGTCAATTGTTAATGATGTAATTTGATTATTAATCGAATCTACGGAAGCATCTTTCTTGTTATATGAAAAAAATGGTGAAATTATAACCCGGTCAAAATTAAGTTTAAGCGCAACTCCTCTAAAAAATTGGTTTTCATCAGCACTGGTATAAGGAATTGCATTACTGCTTCCTTTAGAAATTATGTTTACTGCGTCTGTCCCTTTCGAAAATGAATAAGGGCTCCATAAAGCAAGCCCCTGTCCAAACTCAAATATGTAATCGCCAAGTATTATCGATTTGAAAATTGATAAGTCGTTTATCCTCAAATGAAATGAAGTAAAATCGGTTAAGGATTTTTCACCGGCATCCTTTTCAATTAATACACCGGCATAAATCTTATTTGCGCTATTTATTTTCAATCGGTTGTAAAGTTTTTGGCGTGTGCCCAGAAATCTGCCGTTAGTAAATCCCTTTCTAACTTGAAAATCGTTTTGAACCCGGAACCTGTAATTAAATTTAATGTCCCTGAACTGTTCAGATAACGCTTCGAATATTGATATCTCTTTCTCACTGCCAAGTTTTAAGAAAGGTAATATTCTATTTATTTCTTCCTGGCTAACTCCTTCTATGTTGAGCAAATCCTCGGGTTTATTAATCCCACCCTTTAAATTACGGTGACGAATAATAGCTCGTGCAATTTGAATATCCATTAAAGGAATCCGTAATAGATCGTTTATTGATGCGGTGTTTAGTAAGATTGGATTATTAATCAGGTATTCAATAGAATCATATATTTGTGAATCTTCATTTTCTAAAGTTGCGTCCTCAAGTATATCTTCAATTTTCTCATAAGTCTGGGTTGTATCCTCTTGCTGCGAGAGCAAAATTGAATTAAAGAAAATAAAAAATATTATAAGGAAAGCATACTTCATGAAAATGTAATTTATTTTGATAATTGTATCACAATTCCAAACTGATGACTTAATTCAAGGTCGGGATGAGAATTTACAGCATATTCAAACTGAAAAATATCATAGCTGATATTGAAACCGCCGGAGAAACTATCCGGTTCGTTAGAAGCACCTAAACGCAGTTGTAAAAATTTCATTAACATATATTCTGCACCGATGCGTAACGACGCGTTATAATTTAATTCTTTTCTAATTGCTAAATAGACGCTTAATTCTTCAACGGCTTTATAACCGATTCCCCCTGAGAAGACAACAGGAATACTGTTCTCTTCACCTGCAACTTTTGTTCGAGAAACATTTTCAAGTAAAAATCCTAATCTAAGAGATTTAGTTATTTCGGCAACCCCGCCTATATTAAATGAAAGAAATCCCTTGCTTCCATAATTCTGAATGGAAATGTTCTGATATATTGAAGTAACACCCAAAGAAAATCTGTCAACTATTTTCCGGCTGAAACTGAGTGCAATTCTGGTTTCTTTATAAAGGTCGAAACCGTAAATCATAAAACCACCGCTTAAAGTACCGAAAGAAACTGGCTCAATGTATGCACCGGAACCGGTTGAAAGAGCAGATTCTCCGAAAGGAGCTGGTGAGTAAAATAATCCGATTGTTCTGCTTTTTATATTTGAGAGACCGGATGGATTATTGAATAATGAAAATGGATCTTCAGAAAATGAAATATCTGAGTGAGATAGAGCAATTTGACGTGCACCGGGGTAAACCTGACTGAAACTTTCGAATGAATGGATGAGTACAAAAAGCAATATTAAAAAAAGCTTTTTCATAGTTCACAACTTAAGTGATTGTATTAAATATATCAATTACATATTTTCAATGTGAAGAAAAAAGGTCAATATGAAAAAAATATTTTTTTTATTGGTTATTTCTCTACTGGTATGGAATAAGACTTATAGCCAGGAATTAGATGCTAATGTTATTGTAAATTATGAAAACCTTCCGGTAGCCGCTAAAGACCGATTGATTAATTTTGGTACCCAGATAAGAGATTACTTAAGCAATAACAAGTTTACAAGGCAGAACTGGGAAGGCGACAAGATAAAATGTAATTTCAATATTTTCTTTACCGGTGCATCGGATGAACTTACATATACTGCTCAACTTGTAATTTCGAGTCAGCGTATAATCGAAGGAACCCCAAGAAGCTCTTTAATGATAAGTTTAATGGATAATACATGGCAGTTTAAGTATGAACGGAACCAGGCAATGTATTTTAATCAAACTGATTTCGATCCGTTGACGAGCTTACTGGACTATTACGCATATATTATTATAGGGTTTGATCTTGATTCTTATTACAGATTGGGCGGAACAGAATTTTTTTCCAAAGCACTGGATATAACAGTTAAAGGGGCAAGCAGTCAGTTCCCTGATGGCTGGCAAAGTAAAAGCACAGCTTATAACAGAAGAGGATTGGTAGAAAATCTTGTTAATGCAAAGTTTCAACAGCTGCGTCAGGATATTTTTGATTATCATTACAACGGATTAGACCTTTATCATTCACCTAAAACCAAAGCACAAGCCCAGGAAAGTATGGTTAAACTTATCAGGAATCTTGAGAAAGTCCGAAGCCAGCTTGATCCAAGGAGTGTTTTACTTAAAGTATTTTTCGATGCTAAAGCCGGAGAATTTGTTGAATATCTGAAAGACTATAAGGATAAAGAGATTTTTAACGTATTAAAGAAAATAGATCCATCGCATATTTCTAAATACGACGAAGCATTCAAGTAGTTTAAAGACTGATAGTAAATTAAATCGGTCAGGTTATTGGTATTTCATAGATTCTGTACTTTTTGTAAATCTCACCATTCATAGTTTCGGCACCGCGGTTCATCATATCGTTATCTTCTAAAATCCAGCTTGCTTCGCCTAATAGAATCCCGACATTTGCAGCACGCTGAACAATCTCCCAGTAAAAGACAGCATCCAGACCACGCTTTTGATACTCCGGGATAATACCAAGAGTAAGAATACGGGACCATTTAATTTCTTTTTTATGTTTTAGAATCTTTAAAAAACCAAAAGGGAAGAGCCGCCCATTAATTCTTTTAAGGACGTGATTGTAGTCGAGTAAAACAAGTGAAAAGCCAACAATTTTATTATCAATCTCACCAAACAAAATAAGGGATGGTTCAGCAATCGGTTTTAATTCTTTTGCCAGGAAATCAATTTCTTCATCGGTCATTGGAACAAATCCCCAATTGGGAGCCCATGCTTTGTTATAGACGTATTTAACTTTTTCAATCTCGCTATCGAAATTTTTCATATCGATTTGAGTAATTTTTATACCGGAGCGTTTCTGAGCTATTTCTGCTACGCGCCTTAATTTATCCGATGAAATTACTTTCCTGTTCTCTAACTTATAAGCATAAAGGTCTTTTGCTTTTTTGAATCCGTAGTTATCGCATAAATCGAGATAGTACTTTGGATTATAAGTCATCATAATCCTTGGTTCGTCATCAAATCCATCAATCAGCATTCCATATTCTTCGTTTGAAGAAGGATTTGCAGGCCCGCGCATTTCGGTTAGACCTTTACTGCGTAACCATTCCTTTGCTGAATCGAATAAACTATTAGCAACCGATTGATCATTTATACATTCAAAGAATCCGAAGAAACCGACTTTATCATTATGATATTTATTATGTAGATCATTTTTAATTGCAGCTATTCTTCCAACAATTTTTCCTTCTCTAAAAGCAAGAAAGAGTTCACTCTCAGCATGTTTATAAAATGGATGTTTATCTTTATCAAGTAATTTCTTTTTATCCATTATTAATGGCGGGACCCAATAATTATCGTTCTTATAAATTTCCCACTGGAATTTTATAAATCTGATAATATCTTTTTTAGATGTGACTTTCTGAATAGTAATCGGTTCCATACAGTATCTTTATAAATTGAGGTTGTCTTAAAAGTAATTATTCAAATAAAAAATCTGTGTAAATCCGTTTTCATCAGTTTTTATCTGTGTGCTGTTCTATAAAAAATTTAGTTTTGAGACAACCTCTTCAAAAAGTTAGTTACTTAAATTAAACCGAGTTCCTTACCTATTTTCTTGAATGTATCGATAATATAATCGAGATGTTCGTCTTCGTGTGTTGACATATAAGAAGTTCGCATCATTTGTCTTCCCTGAGGAACGCCGGGTGAAATGAAAACGTTAACAAATATTCCAGAATCGTATAACATTCTCCACATCTTAAATGCTAATGCATCATCGCCAACAATAAC
>JAGXSM010000142.1 GCA_018333725.1 Melioribacter sp.
TTGCAATTCTATTATAATGTTCTACGGCCATTACTACTTGAGGAATTGCAGTCGGAGAACCTTTACGGTAAGACCCGCCGCTCTGAACGAATATTGTACCATATCTACCCTGAGCCGGTTCAACTGTAACAGCAGCACCTTCCTGCTCAAGAAATGCTGATATCGATTGTCTTAATCTGTTACGTGCTATGAATTCTTCCATCCTGTTAGCAAACGGAGATCTTGCACCCGGTTCCGGAAGCATCTGCAATTCTTTAAGCTCCTGTTCTGTATATCTTTTTGCATCGGGTTCGAATGATGTTGTTAATTCCTGTTCACCTTGCATAAATACTATCGCATCCTTAAGCTTGCCTTTGAATTGCTGAAGGTCTTCCTCTTTTTTAATATCCATTAATACCGGATTGCCTTCAATCATTCCATTAAATCCCGAAGTCCATGCTTTAGGATATCCTATAATCGGCATGTATTGAGGTTCGGTCATTGCAAAGTAGAATTTCTTCAGTTCCCATCCACGTCCTAATGTACCAAATGGTTCCATTTTGGAATTTTGTAAACCGAGTTCGGTTAATTTATTCACAACCCATTTACCGGCTTCTCTGTATTGATTCGATGCGGCAAGACGTGGAGAATAAACGTCGGTTAGAAAACTTAAATACTCCATCACTTTGGAATTTTCAAGTCCCTCTCTTTTAATCCGCTGCATAACCTGGTGATCTATTTTCTCCTGTGCAATAGATGTAAAGGAAATGAAGAGTATTAAGAATAGTGCTATAGATTTTTTAAACATAACAACCCCAATTTTATTGTAAAAGAAATTTTTCTATTTGTCTTCTATGGCGAAGTATATGAACAATAGCATGTTCGAACATCATTTCAATATCGTATAATCCCCATTTTGTCTGCTGGCGGGTAGCAAGAATTTGATCATCGGAAAGATTCCAGAATCCTTCAATTGAATTTGCAGTAAAAGTGAGTACTTTATTAATTGCTCTAACTGCATCGTTTGTGTTTTCAATTTTAAATTCCGTTTTAACGGGAACAATTGCTAAAAAAATTCTTATCTGATTTGCATATCTATAAGCAGCATCTACAACATGATTAATAATTGACTTAATTGATCTGCAGTGTTCATCGGAAGTTTTGGGGTCGTAAATTCTTTCGAATTTATCAGCAGGTAATTTTTCTAAGATTGTTATTAAATCGTGGGCAGCTCGTTCGTATTCATCCATTAATGCACCAATAGCACCGGTACGGAAATTTTTTTTATTCATTATAATATCTATTACCTGTTAAATAGCGCTGACCGAAAATAGTAAATTATTTTCAATCGCTCCCGTCATAATTCAAAATTGGCCGGAGCCATTTCTCAGCTTCTTTTAAGCTGATTCCTTTTCGCTTTCTGTAATCATCAACCTGGTCTTTACTAACTTTTCCCACGGAAAAATATTTGGCTTCTGGATTCGCAAAGTAGAGTCCGCATACTGAAGCTGCCGGATACATTGCCAGACTCTCGGTAAGACTGATACCAGTTTTATTTTTTACATCAAGTAATTTCCAGATAGTCAGTTTTTCCGAGTGATCCGGTTGAGCAGAATAACCGGGTGCTGGTCTAATTCCGGTATATTTTTCACCTATTAAATCTTCATTGGAAAATTTCTCGCCGGTTGCATATCCCCAGATTTCTTTGCGGACTTTCTCATGCAGATATTCTGCAAATGCTTCTGCCAGACGGTCGGCAATTGCTTTAGTCATAATTACATTATAATCATCATGTTCATTTGTAAACTTTTCTATAATTGCCTCAATTCCAATTCCGGTTGTAACTGCAAACATTCCGATATAATCATTAATGCCGGAATTTTTTGGTGCGATATAATCCGCCAGAGCAATGTTAGGTATCTCTTTTGATTTTATGATCTGCTGACGAAGTGTATGTAAGGTTGCAAGTATTCCGCTACGGTTTTCATCGGAATATATTTCTATATCGTCATCGAATGAATTAGCGGGGAAGAGGCCAACAATTCCGTTTGCAGAAAGTAACTTTTCATTTATAATTTTACCGAGAAGAGAATTGGCATCTTTATATATTCTTTTTGCTTCGTCACCGTAATTAGGGTTATTAAATATTTCGGGAAATTTTCCTTTCAATTCCCATGTAGAAAAGAAAGGAGTCCAATCGATATACTTTCTAATTATCGATAGATCTACATTTTTTAAAACAGTAACACCGGGATTATTTGGTTTACGCGGTTTTACATTCTCCCAATTCGGACAGAGCTTATTCTTTCTTGCTTCATCTAAAGATAAATATTCCCTTACGGTTTTTCTCCTGTTATGTTCAATGCGGAGTTTTTCGTATTCATCTATTATCCCTTCCTGGAATGTTGATTTGTTCTCACTCAATAAGTTACTTACAACATTAACGCTTTTAGAAGCATCGAGAACATGAACAGTTAAATGAGAATATCCCGGTGCAATTTTAACAGCGGTATGAATACGTGAAGTTGTTGCACCTCCAATAAGCAGCGGAATTTGTAAACCGATTCTTTCCATTTCCTTTGCAACGTGAACCATTTCATCGAGTGAGGGAGTAATTAAACCGCTCAGACCGATTACATCAACTTTTTTATCGATTGCAGTGGAAATAATTTTATTCGATGGAACCATTACTCCCAAATCTATCACATCATAATTATTGCATCCTAAAACTACACCAACAATATTTTTACCAATATCATGTACATCACCTTTAACGGTAGCAAGCAATACCGTAGGTACAGATTTAACAGAATCGTTTTTCAAGTTTTGCTTTTCGAGATGCGGAATTAAAACGGCTACGGCTTTTTTCATAACGCGCGCACTTTTTACAACCTGTGGTAAAAACATTTTACCGGAACCGAATAAATCACCAACCACATTCATCCCGTCCATTAATGGACCTTCAATTATTTTAAGAACTGAAGAGTAGGTTTTCAATGCTTCTTCACAATCCTTTTCAATATAATCAGTAATTCCGTTTACAAGAGCGTATTTTAATTTTTCATTTATAGGAAGTGATCTCCATTCATCCGACTTCTTTTCGGTTTTTTCCTTATGAACAATCTTGTTGGCATATTCCACCAAACGTTCGGTTGCATCTGTTCTACGGTTTAAAAGAACATCCTCAACCAGTTCTAATAAATCCTTCGGAATCTCTTCATATACAGCAAGCTGACCAGCATTTACAATTCCCATATCCATTCCGGATTCAATGGCATGATATAGAAAAGCAGAATGCATTGCTTCTCTTACTAAATCGTTCCCTCTGAATGAGAAAGAAACATTGCTAACACCACCGCTCACTTTTGCATAAGGGAGATTCTTCTTAATCCATTTTGTTGCTTCAAAATAATTTATAGCATATTGATTATGCTCTTCTATTCCTGTTGCAACTGCAAAAATATTCGGGTCGAAGATAATATCCTGTGGCGGAAAGCCGACTTCTTCAGTTAAAATTTTATAGGCACGTTCGCAGATTTTAATTTTTCTTTCAAGAGTATCCGCCTGACCTTCTTCATCAAATGCCATAACAATTACTGCAGCGCCATACGTTAATATTTTGCGTGCATGTTCTTTAAATATTTCTTCACCTTCCTTTAAAGAAATTGAATTAACTATTCCTTTCCCTTGCAGACATTTTAACCCGGCTTCAATAACGCTCCATTTAGATGAGTCGAGCATAATCGGAACTCTTGCAATATCCGGTTCGGCGGCTAAAAGGTTTAAGAATTTTGTCATCGTTTCTTCGGAATTGATAAGTCCCTCATCCATATTCACATCTAAAATCTGTGCACCATTCTCAACCTGTTCACGTGCAACTGCTAATGCTTCATCAAAATTTTCTTCTTTAATCAGTCGTGCGAACTTTCTTGACCCAGTTACATTAGTTCTTTCACCAACGTTTATAAAATTTGAATCGGGTCTGAATATTAATGGTTCTAATCCGCTTAACCTTAGAAAAGGTTGAACAGCCGGAATTTTTCTTGGTTTATACTTTACTGCAATTTCAGAAAAGTATTTTATATGTTCCGGAGTAGTGCCGCAGCAGCCGCCAATTATATTAACGTATCCTTCTTTTAGATAATCTTCTAAAACTGATGACATTGATAAAGGAGTTTCATCATAGCCGCCGAACTCATTCGGCAAACCGGCATTAGGATACAAGCTTACAAATGTGTTTGCGATTCGTGATAATTCGGAAATGAAAGAACGCATCTGTGACGCACCGAGCGAACAGTTTAATCCTACGCTTAATAAATTTTTTGTATGTGCAATCGAAATATAAAATGCTTCTGTATTCTGACCCGATAAAGTTCTTCCACTCATATCTATAATAGATCCGGAAATCATGATTGGTAACTCTTTTCCGGTTTCTTGCATTAATTCCATTAATCCGAATAATGCAGCTTTGGAATTGAGTGTGTCTATAATTGTCTCTACCAATAATATGTCGGCACCGCCATCTAAAAGCCCTCTTGCTTGTTCTTTATAAGCATCTTTCATGTAATCAAATGTTACGGCTCTAAACCCGGCGTCCATTACATCGGGAGAAAGCGAAAGAGTTTTATTTGTTGGACCTAAGGCACCGGCAACGAATCTTGGTTTAACCGGGTTTTTCTTTGTGAATTCATCGGCAGCTTCTTTAGCAATTTTTGCTGCATGGAAGTTGATCTCATAGACGAGGTTTTCAGTTTGATAATCTGCCTGAGAAATTGCATTAGCGTTAAACGTATTTGTTTCAATGATGTCCGAACCCGCTTCGAGATATTGAAGGTGAATATTTTTAATGATCTCCGGTTGTGTTAGAACCAGCAGATCGTTGTTACCTTTAATTTCTACCGGATGGTCTTTAAACTTTTCTCCTCGGAATTGTTCTTCAGTAAGTTTATGCCGCTGAATTAGTGTTCCCATTGCGCCATCGAGAACTAAAATTCTTTCACTTAAAATTGATTTGATATAGGAAAAATTGCTTCTCATATCGGGTTAAACCTTTTTATCCCTTTCTTGTAGTTAATTATTCTTATGAACTTTTTATACCTCATGGCTAAGATCAATAGCGAGAGCATGATCAAGAACATGATTACAAAATCAAGTAAATATATTTATCAGAAAAATATAGAAGCTTTGATTCAAATTATAGTTATACTTAACTTTCGTTCAAATATAATAAATAAAAGAGAAGTATATGATAGTTGTTACCGGAGGAGCAGGATTTATTGGAAGCGCCATTGTATGGAAGCTTAATAGAATGGGGATCGATAAAATTATTGTTGTTGATGAACTTGGCAAAGATGATAAGTGGAAAAATCTCCTGGGTCTTAGCTACGAGGATTTTATTCACAAAGATGACTTTATTGCTATGATATTGAACCGTAATGTTCCTTTTAAAATTACCAATATTATTCACATGGGTGCATGTTCATCTACTACTGAAAAAGATGCAGATTATCTGATGGACAATAATGTTCATTACTCGCAAGAGCTTACCAAATATTCGCTATCAAACGGAATCCGCTTTATTTATGCTTCGTCAGCTGCTACATACGGAGACGGATCTAACGGTTATGAGGATGATGATTTCTCTCTCAACAATCTCCATCCGTTAAACATGTACGGTTATTCCAAACATATTTTTGATACCTGGATTAAAAGAAACGGTCTTACTGATAAAGTTGTAGGGCTGAAATTTTTTAACGTGTACGGACCTAATGAGTATCATAAAGGTGATATGCGCAGTGTTGTTCATAAAGCTTTTGAACAGGTACGCGATACAGGTAAAGTGAAATTATTCAAATCATACAAACCGGAATTTAAGGACGGCGAACAGAAGCGCGACTTTGTTTATGTTAAGGATGCAGTTGATATGACACTACATTTTTTTGAGAATAAAAATCATAATGGTCTTTATAATATCGGAACAGGTCGTGCACAAACATGGCTCGATCTGGTCAATTCTGTCTTTGAAGCATTAAACAAACCTGTTAATATCGAATTTATTGATATGCCGGAAGAAATTAAAAGTAAGTATCAATATTTTACCGAAGCAGACACAACTAAAATTAAACTTACCGGTTACGATCAAAAAATTATGAATCTGAGAGAAGGTGTAGGGGACTATATAAAAAATTACCTGTTGAAAAATCAATATTTGGGTTTAACATCAGAATAATCCGGAGGCAAGTTGATTAAAGATACAACCCGCGGCGAATTTAGAAAACGTTTATATTTTCTAACCCTCAAACTAATAGAATTTATCGATCACCTCCCGAAAGACAATGTTTCATTAAAAATGGCTGATGAACTTTTCAGCAGCGGAACAAGTGTTATAAGTAATTATATTGATGCTACTGCAGCCGCATCTAAAAAAGAATTGAAAGATTACACTCTTGCTGCAGTTAAGTATGCGAACGAATGTAAATTATGGCTTGCACTTGTCCGAGATAGTAAACGCGCAAAGCCGGAAAAAGTAAAATGGTTTCTTGAAGAACTAGATGATATTTCTAAATTACTTACTGATTCAGTTAAATAAAATTATTGAACATCGAAATGCAATTAGCAACACTTTGTTACGTTATAGATAATGATAAAACACTTATGCTTCACCGCATCAAAAAGAAAAATGATGTGCATGAAGGGAAATGGAACGGCCTCGGCGGAAAATTTGAAGCCGGTGAAACTCCGGAAGAATGTGTTATTCGTGAAGTAAGAGAAGAGAGTGGACTAATAATTAAGAAACCAAGACTGCACGGATTTATTACATTCCCTATGTTCGATGGTAAAAAGGATTGGTATGTTTTTATGTTTACTGCAGATAATTTTAAAGGGAAATTAATCGATTCACATGAAGGTAAATTGGAGTGGATTCCAAACGAAAAATTACTCGAACTGAATTTGTGGGATGGCGATAGAATTTTTATTCCATGGTTGTTTCAGGATAAATTTTTTAGCGCTAAGTTCGATTATTCAAATGGTAAAATGAAAAGTTATAACGTTGAGTTTTACTAAGACCGGGAGGATTGATAATGGCAAGAATGTATTCACCAAGGGACGAAGAAAAATCCAAATCAGTTGATCTTAATCAGGAACGGTATTTCGCTGAATCTCTTCTGAATCAAAGAACTAATTTCTTCATAATATTTTTTATTGTATTGGTTGTACTTGCAATTGTAGCTTCAAATTTTTCCCATAACTACCTCGTAATAGTTCTCTCCGTAGGTACCATAATTTGCTGGGGACTTACTTTAACAATATTAAAATTGTCATTGCGTATTAAGTATATCGATAAAAATCTTGGCAAAGAAGGGGCAAATATAATTTCAGCGTTTTTAAAGCTGCCCTTCAAAATTTTAGGTTGGGTAAGCGATATTTTTATCCCCGTACTTTGTTCAATACTGATAACGGTTGGTTTGATATTATCAACATCAGGTTACTTTGATACACAATTAATCCCTAGACAGGTTGAAGAAAAGGTTAAAGAGGGATTGAAGTTAGAAAAGGATACTCTTAAAAAAGTTAAGCAGCCGGAAAGAATTAAAGAGTTTAAGAGTATCGACAGTGTAATTCAGAAGTAATATTATTTACCAAATTTTCTTTTTAAGAACCCTCCGATAAGATCATTAACATTAGCCGGATTCTCAAGCGGCGTCATGTGTCCTGCCCGGGGAACAACTGCAAACTCGCTTCCGTGGATTTTTTCTGCCATAGCTCTCATTACTAGCGGGGGAGTAAGTTTATCGAATGAGCCGCAAATAACTAATGTGGGGATTCTAATGTGTGATAAATAGTTAGTTGTATCTGTTCTGCTCATAATTGCAATTATACATCCCTTAACCCCAACCGGATTGTGCTTGTATGATTTCTGAAGAGTTCTGTTGAACATTTCTTCTTGTTCGATCGGGGCTTCATCGGCAAAGCAGAATGTTACAAATGCTTTAATAAATTTTTCCAATCCTTCAGTGTTAATTTGATTGATACCGGCTGCACGTTTTAGTTTACCGGTGTTATCATCAGCTTCGGAACGTGTATCTAATAATATGAGTGTAGAAAAAAGATCCTGATTTCTTTCAACGGCACGTAAGGAAATGTATCCGCCCATAGAAAGTCCGCATAATATGGGATTCTTAAGTTTCAGCTCGGATATTATTGAAAATAAATCGTCTACAAAAAATTCCATTGTATATTGTCCATCACCGACAAAGCTTGCGCCAAGTCCTCTTACATCATAAGCCACACAAAAATATTTATCCTTAAGAAAATTTATCTGTTCTTCCCACATTGTGTAATCGTATGGAAATCCATGTATAAAAATTACCGACTGATTTTTTTCATCTCCAAATGTATTGACTGAAAGTCCGTTGATTATTCTGTTCATATAGTCCCGTTTTTATTAAATCGATGGAACGAAAATAGTTTACATACTTAATAATTCCAAAGTTGTGACCGCAATTATTCACTGAATTTATATTGTAGAGTATTATGCCGCCGATAATTATATTAAACCGTTGAAAAAAATGAGTTGTCTATTAATAGTAAAATTTATTAATGGAGGTAGAAATGAAACGAATTAAACTCCTCGGTTTATTGATTCCTTTACTGGTTATTGTAATTTGGCGATGCAGTCAGTCCAATGAAGTTGAACCTGTTAAATCAACAAACTTCGACTCCCCTCAATTCATAATTATTGATAATAACGACGTCCTTAATGGAATTGAAGATGCAACGTTATCTTCCGAAATGAAATTCAGCAATTCACTTTTCAACTTTGGAATACTTTCGCTTACAAACAATCTGAATGCAAATGATCCGGTTATTCGTGGAATTCCATGGTTGGCAAATTTCGATTTTACAAAACAATTTGGATTGATATTCCGCAGATTAGATTTAACCGAAGCACAGGTGACTGATATTCGTGCATTAATGAAAACCTATCATGAATCACTAAAACCATTGCTGAAAGAATTTCAGGACGCGAATAAGGAAATTGTAAAAGCTGCTAATGAAAAGCGTAAAGTTATTATGGATGACTTAAAAAACGGTGTAATAACCCGTCAGCAAGCAAATGAAAAGCTTAGAATACTTAACAATGAAACAAAGCAGCAAATCAAAAACAATCCGGCATCAATTAGAATTACAAACCAGATCTGCCAATTGAATAAGAAATTGATGGATGATATTAAAGCATTATTAACTTCAGAGCAAGTTGTTAAATGGGATCAGATGACAAAGAGAATTCAATTCCCGTGCTGATCTTAAAAATAGGTTTTGCCAAGCCGGTTAAATGCCGGCTTTTTTATTATCCCTTGATTACACCTATTGGTTTCAACTTTGCAACTTTAGTACTGATTCCAGCATTATGCATTACATCAACTACATCCGAAACATCTTTATAAGCATGCGGCATCTCTTCTGCAATAGTTTTATAACCTTTTGCCTGAATAACAATTCCTTTCTTTGTTAATTCGTCAATCAGATTTTTACCTTTAGCTGCTTTCAGTGCCTGATGTCTGCTTTGAACTCTTCCGGCACCATGGCATGAACTTCCGAATGTTTCTTCCATTGCTTTCTCGGTTCCAATCGAAACGAAAGAATATCTTCCCATGTCGCCGGGTATTAGAACGGGCTGACCAATACTTTTGTACTTATCCGGTATCAGATTATTATTTGCCGGGAATGCACGAGTTGCACCTTTTCTGTGCACACATACTTTTTTAGGTTTACCATCAATAATGTGTTCTTCAATTTTAGCAATGTTATGGCACACATCGTAAATTAACGAGAAGTTAAGTTCTGAATCGGAAATATTAAGAGTGCGATTAAAACTTTTTTTTGCCAGATGCATAATAATTTGTCTATTGTTCCATGCAAAGTTTGCAGCAGAACGCATAGCGCCAAGATAATTTTGTCCTTCTTCGGAATTAATTGGTGCACATGCAAGCTGTTTATCAGGAAGATTAAAACCAAATTTTTTACCGGACTGGACAAGAACTTTTAGATAATCGTCGCATATCTGATAACCTAATCCGCGCGAACCGGTATGAATCTGAATAACAATTTGATCTGTAAATAAACCTAATATTGCAGCAGCTTTTTCATCGTATATTTCATCAACTATATCGATCTCTAAAAAGTGATTACCGGAACCGAGTGTTCCTGCCTGATCCATTCCTCTTTCAATAGCTCTGTTACTTACAGCATCCGGATCAGCATCTTTAATTTTGCCTTTTTCTTCTGTCAGAATTAAATCTTCCTCAGAACCGAATCCATTTGTAATTGCCCACTCGGAACCATCCCTAAGAATTTTTTTTATCTCGTGTGAATTTAATTTTTTGATCGCACCACTTGAACCAACACCCGTTGGTATATCGTTGAATAAATTCTCAACAAGTTTTTGAATTCTGCTCTTTATTGAATTGTAATTGAGAGAAGTTTTAGCAAGCCGCACTCCGCAATTAATATCATAACCAACTCCGCCGGGGGAGATTACTCCGGAATTAATATCTGTTGCAGCCACACCGCCAATCGGAAAACCATATCCCCAGTGAATATCCGGCATTGCAAGAGAATATTTCTGAATTCCGGGGAGATGAGCAACGTTAATAACCTGTTTTATTGCTTCATCGTTTTGAAGTGTTTCTTTAAACATTTTTTCGGAAGCATAAATTCTTCCCGGTACAAGCATTCCGCCGGTTCTTGGTATTTCCCACAGATTATCGCTAACCTTTTCGATTTCGATTCCAGAAATGTTCATTTTAATCTCTTCTGTAATTAACAGGGGACAAATTGTGTTGTGCTTAAACGTCGAAAACAATCAATGTTTTATAAAGATTGCCAATTCTTTCTATTTTAACCTGATGGTAGGTTATTGCTTTTATTTCTTCTTTCATGTTATGAATTTCGGGATGGAATGTTTGACCGAATAATTCAATTTCGAGATGATAGTCAGAATCTGTTTTCTCAACTGCCAGATTTTGAATTGTAACAAAGACCCACTTTTTGCTATAGAGCTGGAAGTTTAATTCACTCAATAATTC
>JAGXSM010000143.1 GCA_018333725.1 Melioribacter sp.
AGTTGTTTCTGAAGGTAATATTTTCGGAATAAACTCTGGTGGTCTGGCTGTTGTTGCAAAAGAAAGTTTGAAAGGAGTTAACCTTGCCGGATTAGCCATAGTTGGCGAAGAAAGTGTTTTAGGTATTAGCACAGCTCTATTAGCAGTTGTTGGAAATACTGAAATAAAAGGACTAACTGTTGCCGGCTACAAAATTGAAACACCGGATTTCAGAGGATTTAATGTTAGCGGATGGATGGATGTTGAAGACTTTAGAGGATTTTCTGCGGCAGTATATAACAAGGTTGCTAATTCGCAAAGAGGATTGGTAATTGGTTTATTTAACGTTGCTGATGAATTGCACGGTGTTCAGATCGGATTAATTAACATCGCTAAGAACAACAAAGGAATCGCAAAAGTACTTCCGTTTATTAATGCAAATTTTGATTGATAGACAAAATTAAATTCCCCCTTCGTAATTGAAGGGGGAATTTTTCTAACTTCTAAGCGTTCTCTATTTCTTTAATCGATTTTTCAATTATTGCCACAGCTTCTTTAACCTGAGCTTCATTAATTACAAGCGGCGGTGCAAAACGGATGATGTGTTGATGTGTCGGTTTGGCAAGCAAACCATTTTCTTTCATCTGCAAACAGACGTCCCACGCTTCTTTTCCATTCTTCGGTTTAATTACAATTGCATTAAGCAGACCTTTACCGCGTACAAGTTCAATCATATCGGATTTAATTTTGCTCACTTCTTCTCTGAATACTTTACCTAATTTTTCTGCATTCTCGTCAAGTTTTTCTTCCTTTAATACTTCGAGTGCAGCAACTGCAACTTTGGATGCAAGCGGATTACCGCCGAATGTTGAACCGTGCTCGCCGGGTTTAATTACAAGCATAATTTCGTCATCCGCAAGAACGGCGCTTATCGGCATTGTTCCGCCACTCAATGCTTTGCCAAGTATTACAATGTCCGGTCTAACTTTTTCATGTTCGCACGCTAACAATTTTCCGGTTCTGCATAAACCGGTTTGAACTTCATCGGCAATGAAAAGAACATTTTTTTCTTTACACATGTTATATGCTTTTGCAAGATATCCTTCGTCCGGTACAACAACACCGGCTTCACCTTGAATCGGCTCAACTAAAAATCCCGCAACGTTCGGATCCTGAAGAGCTTTTTCAAGTTCAGTTAAATCGTTATAAGGAATTTTAATAAATCCCGGGGTGTATGGTCCAAATCCTCTGTAAGAATCGGGATCGTTAGACATTGATATAACAGTAATAGTTCTACCATGGAAATTTCCGAGGCAGACAATAATCTTCGCTTCATTCTCGCGAATTCCTTTTTTATCGTAAGCCCATCGGCGGCAAAGTTTAAGAGCTGTTTCATCGGCTTCTGCGCCTGAGTTCATCGGTAATACTTTATCGTAACCGAAATATTCTGTTATATACTTTTCATATGATCCTAAACAATTGTTGTAAAAAGCTCGTGATGTAAGTGTAAGAGTCTTTGCCTGTTCAATCATTGTGTTAATTATTTTCGGATGGCAATGGCCCTGGTTAACTGCGGAGTAAGCTGAAAGAAAGTCGTAATATCTTTTACCTTCAACATCCCACAGAAAAACACCTTCTCCTTTAGAAAGGACTACTGGAAGTGGATGATAATTATGAGCGCCGTACTTCTCTTCTAATTCAATATAATCTTTGGTAAGCATGATTTCTCCGAATGATTTTTAGAATATCCAACTTTGACTTTTATTTATTTGAAAATGATTTCAAAAATTAATTGGGGATTTTTCGAAAAGTTTTACCGCCAAAGATTAATTTTTTGATACTGAAATATATCGAACCTATTTCGGGGTTCCAAAAACAAGAGTGCGTATTTAATGATGGGAATTAAAGATTCTATAAAATGATAATTAAACGCATTATTTAAAGAGTAAGGAGAGCCCGGAACCGATTTGATACCGGGCTTGTAATGATTTTATAATCTTGTATACTCTATCGTAAACATTTTCTCTTCTTTGCCGTTTACTTCGCCGAACATTTCGAATACTGTTTTGTTATCATCAACCCATTTTGATACCGAGCGGTATTTCATATTTTTACCAGTCGAAGCATCATATCCTTCTCCAGTAAAGATAAGAGAACCTGACTTTTCATCAAGCTTTCCTTTCATAACCATAATACCGGTGCCCATGTTATCGGCCCATATACTTACAAACTCTTTATTGCCATTATCATAAGCATCCAGTCCAAAACCTTCGAACGGCATCCCCATCATTTCCCCGGTGTGAACGGATTTCATATAACGTCCGCCAAGTATCAGTTCAAATGTTGCTTTACCTTCAGATTTTAATTCTTGACCGGTTGCCGGGTCTGTAAAGATTGTAACTGTTTTCCAGTTGCCGGCCATTTTAGACATCATCTGGTGCATCGGACCGGGAGTCATATACTCAGTCCAGGCTTTCATTGCTTCAAGTTGATCTTGTGCGCAAAGATTAATTCCGAAAAAGAGCATCATAGTGATCAATATCTTTTTCATTTTATTTCCTTTCTATAAAAATTATTAAATGTTTTTTTACCGGATAGGTATCGGTTAAAATAAATGTTTTTTTAAGAAGATTAAACTTTTTTTATCCGGCTGAAATATGGGATTCCTTCCCTTTTTTCTTAAAGAAGAAAAAAATAATTACAGAGATGCTGCTGAGAATAAATGTAAAAATCCACAGAATTTGAGCGCCGAGTAAATCCAAAATTTCTGTACCAAGCCATGGTCCAATCATAAGAGCCAGACTGAATGTCATCTGGAAATATCCCATATACTCACCGCGTCTGTTTTCGGGAGATATTGTTGATGTAAATGATGTGCTTGCCGGGAAAAAAATCATCTCTCCAAAAGTCCATATTACAATTGTGAATGCAATAAAATAAATATTTCCCCACAGAGCCATAAGACCAAAACCAATTCCGCATAAAATTGCACCCAGAGCCAGAGCTTTCCGATCATCCCAGTGTGCCATTGCATTGTTAAGAGGTACTTCAACAAATATTATTATTACAGTATTTATTGCCGATAAAAATCCAAATACAGCACCAGAATAGCCAAGATCTCTTACAATATAAATCGGTAATCCGCCAATGTGTTGAAAGAAAACAATGTTAACGGGAATTAATGATAACAGGAAGAATAGAAAAAAATTGTCTTTTAAAATACTTTCTGGATGCTTGATACTTGATTCTCGATTTACAATTTCATCTTTCTTTTCAAAAGAAACAGCATCCGAATTTTCTAAACTTAAATTCCTATCAATACTCAGAGTTTCATGAGGATCAAATCTCGCTATCATTAAAAACAATCCGGCAGCAACTGATGTTAATCCATCTACATAAAAAAGTAATTTGAAATCAATAGTTGTTAAAATTCCTCCTACAACCGGACCAATACTCATCCCCAGATTAATTGCCAGACGGTTTAGCGCAAAGGATGTTTTTCTTTTTGCCGGTTCAGATTCTTTAGAAATAAGTGATAAGTTCGCCGGTCTGAATGCTTCGCTTATAACAGCCCAGACAACTGTATAACCTAAAATTAAATAGTAGTCGGTAATAAATGGGTAAACGAACAACATTAAGCCGGATGAATCTCCTCGCCGCAAGCAGCGAGGTATCTGAAAACAAATATTATTTTATTCGCCTCAAGAGGCGGGGAATTCAACCCTCGTCCGCCTCTGGCGGATTAAAATTAATGAGAGCTTCATAACGCGAAGAGCTCCCAGCTTATCGGATAATTTTCCAACAATTGGCACTGTAAACAATGCACCGAATCCGTAAAATGCGAGAACGAGTCCAGCGCTACCGGCACTTACTCCAAAGTCCTTTGCCATGTACAATGCCAGAAAAGGAAGGACCATTGTGCCCGATCTGTTTATAAGCGTAGCGAACGCCAATATCCAGATATTATGAGGTATCTCTTTTAATCCGCGCCAAGGATTCATTGATTACCCAACATTCTGTTATAATAGATAAAGAGCATGATTAAGATCGGGATTGATTTCACAGCCACGACAATTCTCTTGCTCATGCTCTTGCTCTTAATCTTATCCATGCACTTACTTCCGGATTGAATCAATTATTATGTATCGTTGCAAAAATATTAAATAGTATCTTCTAAATAATCTGCTATTTAGTTAAGTTAATAGAGATAAATTTGTAGGAGATATAAAAATGTTTAAAGTGCGGATTGTTATTATATCCTTAGTACTTATTACGACTTATGCGTGTTCTTCACTAATACTAAGTCCTTCTGATTTTTCCTGGCCGATTGAAAACGTTCTAAAAGTTAATGATAAAGGATTTATATCAGAAGACCGTTACACATTCTCAATAAATGTGAAAAAACTTTTCTTCGAAGAATTCAAGGACTCAACTAATTACTCCGGAAAAGAGTTAAGAATTATTCGTGATAAGTCCGGATATTATTACATAACAGGTAAAGAATTCAAAAATGTTTATTTATTTCTACCGGTTGAAAACGGTATGAAGCTGGAGAACAAAATTAAAATTTTAGAGACAGAAGGTTTAACCGCACCGGTTTTTAATCAGAAATCACCCAACATCGAATTAATAGACGGTTCAAAAAAATATTTACTGAATTACAAAGGATTAGTGAGGTAAGAAATGAAATCACGTGTATTTATAATTGCAATTATATCATTAATTTTTTGTTCGATATCCGTTGCACAATCCGATTACGAGAAAACACAGAACTTCAAAGCAAAACACAAACAGATTGAAGACGCAATAAAGAACGCAACATCGCTGGAAGAATGTAATCAGATTGGTTTGAGTATTGTAAAACTTAGAGAGGAATTTACACCGGATAAACAGCTTCTTGATAAGAGTCTTTACCCGGATAATTTTGAAGCATCTCTTCAAAAAATTGAACGCGCACTTGAAGTAAGAAAAGGCGACTTTTCTCAAATTGTCGAGCTCACTACAACCGTAGGCACATTAAAAACAAAGGTAACCGAATTGAGTGAAAAGAACCAGGATTTGCTCGGACAGATCCGTCAGCTTAATTTAAGAGTTGAGAAAGATGCTGCTACAATTGCATCACTCGAAAAATTAATAACGCAATTGAAAGCCAACATTCAACAGAGAGATTTATTAGTCCGAGATATTGTTGATAGTCTTCTTACAGAATTTGTAAAAGCGCCGTCAACATTAAATGATGCAGAGAAACAATCCATTATTTCTAAAGTGGATAGCAGAAATCTCTTCTATAATATAGAACGAACTATTAACGACAACATTCAATTTATGAGAGTTACACAGCTTACACCCGACGATCTTTCCGAAATGAAAAATCAATACAAGGATTTCAATAAAGTATGGAAGCAAATTGGTCCAAAGCTTGCAGATGTTTATTTAAACAAACGTGATAAGTCAACCGAAATTGCAAACATCGATTTTATGTTTAACGATTGGAATCAAAGAATTAACGAAGAAATGTGGAATCAGGTTAGCAAACTTTTCAGAGAAAAGAATCTTAAGCTATTACCCTTCAACAGCGGCGATCAGTTTACAAACAGCACGACCTCTTTTATTGATGATGAATTAAAAAATCTTGGTGTAAAAAGTTCTGATGAATCCGAGAAAATCTTCTACACATTTACAGACAGTGTTTACTTTGCAAAAGTTCAACCGACGTGGATTCCAATACTAATTGAAAATAACATGATGACCGAAGCCAACAAGGACACAATTGAATCCCGCATAAGCATGTGGAAAGAAAAAGTTGCACCAGCATCGGTATTTAACTGGATCTACGTGATTCTAATTGGCGCTATTGTTGTATTGATTATTGCATACTTTATGAAAGGCGGAAAAAAACAGGAAATCGAAACAAATTAATAAAGGCACCAAAGGTATTTTTAAGCGCCGGCTTGTCCGGCGTTTTTATTTCTGCAATTCTATATGTAAAAATATTTACCTGTTATCACATAAATTTAACCTATCATTGACTTTTTAAAATTCATCTTCTATGTTCACTCTTGACGAATTCTGTGTTGTGTTTAAATCTGAATTCGTCAGCGCAGAATGCAAATATTAAAATGCAATAATTATATCCAGCCGCCTTTATTTATTCTGACAGATCAGAATTTTTCCCGAATAAATTTAAACCGATCATTTCAACCCAATCTTACATTAATTGTTATTGCGACACTTTATGTGTTAAGGAGGATATATGAAAAATAGACTTACAAGTATTGCTCTTTTATTATCTGTATTAGTTTGTTCGGCTGCTTATGGGCAGAACATTAAGAAAGATATAAAAGAAGAAAAAGCTATTCCCGAATCAATTATGAATATTCCTATACCGGGTCCGTTCCTTTCCCCACAGGAAACGAATGCGAATTTTGCAACCACGGTTTATACTTTTGGGGATATCATAATATTTTCTTATTTCGATAACACTACAGTAACGGTATATGATGCAACCGGAGTTCAGAAAGGGACACAAACATTAAATACAGACAAGTATTACAAATTCAATTTTGGGAATGGTGTTTTTAGAATTGTCGGCAACAAAACCTATACAGTTTTAGTTGGTGATGCTACTACAACCGGTGTTAACGGATATTTTGCAGTTGATGAATCCGGGAGAGCTTTATCAACCAAGCTTAATACTTACATGACCAAAAATTCTTTTAGTGCAGAAGATTTTATTGTTTTTGCTTATGCTGACAATACTGGATTTACTGTAAAAGATATGGATACAGGCAGTTTACTTGCAGCTGGTACACTTAACACAGGACAATATTACTCATTCAAAAACTCAAGTACTGTACCATACAGTAAATATTTGCAAGTTACTGGAACAAAACCAGTGTCTGCTTTATCCTACGCAGATCAAGATTATTACGTACCTTCAAGCACTGGTAATTTTGTCGGTACAACATTTTATGGTTATTCAGGGTCAATTTGGGCGCCTAATAGTATAACTATAACTTCTTATAGTGATAATAATTCTGTAACTGTAAAAAATCTTGCAACAGGTGCTACAATTAGCACATTTACTTTGCAAAAAGGTCAAGTTCATACTGATGGAATAAATGCAGCAACTTTTTGGAGTGTAACTGCAACAGGCTCAGTTTCTGCAGCTAATATCCCATTCTCGGGTTATTCTAGTAATTACAGCTATATGACTAGGGCAATTGATGAAACAGGAAGGGGTTTTGGAAAATTATTTTATGTTCCTACAATTGGTAGCGACATCAGAATTTTTTCATTTGACAATAATAACTCTGTTAAGGTTACCCGGCTGGGTTTATATAATCAATTCCCCTATACAAATTCTTTAGTCGAAAAGGAAACTATTCTAAACGAAGGGCAATACTATAGTTTTAATTCACCAAGTGGGAATTATGTTTATAAAATTGAATCATCGGGTAATGTTTCCGTTTTACAAAATAATAGTGGTTATGGCGCAGATTTTATGCCTCTCGCATATTCTCTTGATTATCCTGATCTGGCTATTTCAACTGCAGATATTCAATACAGTAAAGATGACGCAAATATCAATGCCGGTGATAATATTACTGTAACAGTAACCGTTCATAATTATGGCAACGTCGCTGCATCTAATATTAATTGTGTTGCTTACGATGGCGATCCAGACGCTGGTGGAAATGCACCGATTATTGGTAGTGGTACAATCTCAAGCATTGCAGTTGGAGGTACAGGAACATTCTCATTTACATATAAGGCCCCGGCAAGTCCAGAGTACCATTATATTGTAATCAAAGTTGACCCGGCAAATCTTATTACAGAATCGAATGAATCAAATAATAAAGCTCAAAGAAGTATTAGACCGAGTGTTGACTTACAACCTCCATTAGCCGTGTCAGTTACAGCTCCATCAAGTTTATTGCTTCAAATTGGCTCCTTGACACCTAATCCATTTACTGTTCACTTAGACATTTTTAATACTGGAACTGTAGCAGCAACAAATGTAACTGTTACACTAGAATTATTTAATGGACTAACATTGGCAAGTGGAACGTTAGTAAGAAATGTTGGAAATATAAATGCAAGTACAACTTCTTCATTGGATTATTCTATTCGTGCAAATGCAAGTACATCCGGATTCAATCTCTATAAAATTACGATTACTGCAAGTAACGCACAAACCAAAGTCCTTAATAAAGCTATCAACATTCCCGATGGAACCGCAC
>JAGXSM010000144.1 GCA_018333725.1 Melioribacter sp.
TAACATAAGGTGTCTCTCCGCAACCAGAACATGCACCGGAAAATTCGAATAACGGTTCTAATAATTGATTACTCTTTATTAGAGTTGTATTAACCAGACGTCTATCAATTTCAGGTAATTCAAGGAAGTAATCGAAATTTGCTCTTTCCTGTTCACGAATAGGAATTTGCGGAACCATATTAAGGGCTTTAAGTCGTGTCTCTTTTTTATTCTTTGCCGGACAAACTTCATAGCACAATTCGCATCCGGTACAATCTTCAACCGCTACCTGAATAGTATAAGCATAACCTTCGGGGAATTCTTTACCTTTAGCATCCATGGACTTAAACGTAGCAGGTTTATTATCAAAATATTTTTTATCATACACTTTAATTCTTATTGCAGCGTGCGGGCAAACAAGTGCACATTTACCGCACTGAATACACCATTCAGAATCCCACTCAGGAACTTCGAGAGCAATATTTCTCTTTTCCCATCTGGTAGTTGCCGAAGGGAAAGTTCCATCAATAGGCATTTCACTTACTTTAACTTCATCACCTTTTCCGGCCATCATCTTAGCCAGAACATTTTTCACATAATCAGGAGCTTTATCGGATACGATTGGAGGGAGTTCAATTTTACTTGTAGCGGATGAAGGAACATCAATCTGGTATAAATGAGCAAGAGTTTGATCTACAGCTTCATAATTTTTCTTAACAATATCTTCACCCTTTGCACCGTAAGTTTTCTTAATCGATTTTTTAATCTGCTCAATTGCTTCCTCTTTAGGTAGAACACCTGAAATTGCAAAGAAGCAAGTCTGCATAATAGTATTTACTCTTCCACCCATTCCGGTAGCATTAGCTACGGCATATCCATCGATTGCATACACTTTTAATTTTTTATCAATAATCTGCTGCTGAACATTTCGAGGTAAACGATCCCATGTTTCATCTTTACTGAATGGAGAATTAATTAAGAATGTACCTCCATTCTCAATTTTTTCCAGCACATCAAATTTTTCCATGAGTCCGAATGAGTGGCAACCGACGAATCGAGCACTTTGAATTAAGTAGGTTGAATGAATCGGTTGAGGTCCAAACCTTAAATGTGATATTGTAGTAGAGCCGGATTTTTTGGAGTCATATACAAAATAACCCTGTGCATAGTTTTCAGTTTCTTCGCCAATAATTTTTATTGAGTTTTTATTTGCACCAACAGTTCCATCGGCCCCAAGTCCGAAGAATAAACAACGGACAACATTATCAGGATCGGTCATAAATTTCTGATCGTAATCAAGACTTGTATTTGTTAAATCATCATTTATTCCAACTGTAAAATGATTTTTCGGTTCATCTAATTTAAGATTATCGAATGCAGCTTTAACCATTGACGGAGTAAATTCTTTTGATGATAAACCATATCTGCCGCCGATGATTTTAGGCATTTTAGCAAACGGAGGATTGCCGGATGACATTGCTTCTGCAATTGAAGTTACAACATCGAGATGGAGCGGTTCACCTAGTGCACCGGGTTCTTTGGTCCTATCGAGGACTGCTATCTTCTCAACTGTTTTCGGTATTGCTGCTAATAAATGTTTTGCAGAGAATGGTCTGTATAATCTTACTTTAACAATTCCGACTTTTTCTTCCAATCTTTGAATTAAATAATCTACTGCTTCCTGAGCAGTTTCTGCACCTGAACCCATAATTACGATTACACGTTTAGCATCCGGTGCACCGTAATAATCGAACAACTTATAGTGGCGACCGGTTAACTTAGCAAACTGGTTCATAGCATTTTCAACTATATCCGGACATTCATTATAAAACTTATTAACTGTTTCTCTTCCCTGGAAATAGACATCGGGATTTTGAGCAGTCCCTCGAATAAATGGATTATCAGGATTAAGTGCTCGTTTCTTAAACTCTGTTATAGATTTAGGATCAATCATTGTTCTAAGATCTTCATCGGTTAATTCTTCAATCTTCATTACTTCAGAAGATGTTCTAAATCCATCGAAGAAATGAACGAAAGGAATTCTAGATTCGAGCGAAGCTTTATGTGCAATCAATGCAGTATCCATTACTTCCTGAACAGAATTTGAACAGATTAATCCATACCCGGTTTGTCTTGTTGACATCACGTCGCTATGATCACCAAAAATTGAAAGAGCTGCAGCGGCTAATGAACGGGCACTAACATGAAATACTGTAGGAGTAAGCTCACCTGCAATTTTGTACATGTTAGGAATCATTAGTAAGAGTCCCTGTGATGCAGTAAAAGTTGTAGTGAGAGCACCGCTTTGAAGTGAGCCGTGGACAGCACCGGCAGCGCCTCCTTCACTTTGCATCTCTGTTACTGAAGGGACTGTTCCCCAGATATTCTTATTGCCTTCAGCAGACCATGCATCGGACATTTCCCCCATTGTAGAGGAAGGGGTAATAGGATAGATTGCTATCACCTCGCTTAATCTGTATGCAACCGAGGCGGCAGCTTCATTTCCATCAATTGTTATTTTTTTTCGTTCCATTAAACACCTTATTTATTTTGTTCTTGGTTCTTTGTTCTTGGTTTTTGGCTTTTGGTAAATTTTTTAATTAAAACTGATTAGTAATTACAATAATCTTGCCACCACTTGCAGAACTTAATCGTTTAATTGGGCATAATTTCAAGGTTTTCTAGGACCTGATAGTAAGATTTTTAGAAAAGAAACATAGCAAATCTTATTATTAAGAAAATTACAAAAACTTGCTTAACAAGATAGATATAATGGCAACTAAAATAAAGATGGACATGTCTATTTTAGTATTGAAATAAAAAAAGAGTAAAATTGTTGAAAAGTTGAATTGTTGAGTTGGTGAAGCGTGGAATTGTGGAATTGTAGAATTGTTGATTTAGCATCATTTAACAGTTTAACATATCAATGATTGAACGGGCTACTGTTTACTCGTTACTCGTCACTAATTACCCGTTACTGATCACCCGATACAAATAACTCGTTACCGATTGCTAGCAACCGATGGTTATTTCAGTAATTCTGAATTGAGGTTACACAATTACTGCAACGTGCTGTAAACCGATTGAATGTCGTCATCATCTTCAAGAGCTTCAATTAGATCATTCACTTCTTTTAATTGATCGCCTGATAGTTCTTTTGTAGTAGTAGGAATGTAAGTCAATTCAGTAGAAAGAATTTCGAGTTCACGTTCTTCGAGGGCTTTCTGCATACTTCCATACTCCTGGAATGAAGTATAGATATAAATGAACTGATCGTCGTATGAGAAATCATCCAATCCGGAATCAATTAATTCTAATTCGAACGCATCAATATCTGCAATTTTTTCTTTACTAATTTTAAAGAGCCCTTTCCGTTCAAACATAAATGCGATAGAGCCGGCACTTCCTAAAGAACCTTCATGTTTTCTGAAGTAATGCCGAACGTTAGCGACTGTTCTTGTAGGATTATCAGTAGCACATTCGACCAATATTCCTACTCCATGAGGCGCATAACCTTCGTATGTAATTTCCTGATATCCGGTTGTATCTTTAGATGATGCACGTTTAATTGCCGATTCAACTTTATCCTTTGGCATATTAACCGATTTAGCATTTTGAATTGCAATACGGAGTTTAGAATTTGCTTTTGGATCCGGTCCGCCGGCTTTAACAGCAATTTCAATATCTTTTCTAACACGGTTGAACGCTTTAGACATTTTAGCAAAGCGTGCAAACATTTTATGTTTTCTGGTTTCGAAAATTCTACCCATCTGTAAGTCCTGATTTTTTTGTGCGCAAATTTAAGAAATGAAAAGAAATAATAGAACACTGATCATTATGATGCTTATGATTTTTTAAGATCATAATTAATCTTAAAGAGATCATAATAATCTGCGTTCAATTTAGGTGACATCAATTACAATATTATTTTCAATCTTATATTTCTTATTTGATTTACTACAGAATGCTATTCCTTCTTTATCGAATTGAAGGCGCTTTCCGGCTTCACTCATCCAGCCGATTATTTTTGCTGGATTGCCAACTACAAGAGCATAGTCGGGAACATTTTTTGTAACTACTGCACCAGCACCAATAAATGCAAACTTACCGATTGTTATTCCGCATACAATAGTAGCATTAGCACCTATGGAAGCACCTTCCTTAACCAGGGTTTTAATATAGAATTTGGAACCGACCTGTGGATATTTACTTCGCGGGTCAACTATGTTGGTAAAGACCATCGATGGTCCGCAGAATACATAGTCCTCTAACGTTACACCTTCATATACCGAAACATTATTCTGGATCTTAACATAATTACCGATAACAACATTGTTACCTACGTTAACGTTTTGTCCTAATACACAATATTTCCCTATTGATGCACCAGATTGAACATGAGAGAAGTGCCAGATTTTAGTCCCCTCTCCAATTTCTACATTGTCGTCAATATAGGATGATTCGTGAACGAAGTACTGTAGATTCATGTTCTGCTTCCTCCTGGAATATTGGAAAGATGGAATATTGTAAGAGTCTATTAATCAATAATTTCCTGCCAATTTCCAGATATCCGTTTCCTATTCAAAGATTTTATTAAAGCTAATAACTTATTATCAACTTTATAATGAAACTCATCAAGTATATTAAATTCTTCCGAATTAATTCTATTAACTAACCTTAATCCAATTAAACGAGTCATTAATTCGCCCATAGAACCTAAAGCAACATTCAGAAAATAGAGATATTCATTAATTGATTTTCTGCAATACCCTTCTGCAATATTTGCTGAAACTGACTGAGCCGAATCAATTATTTGGCTTTTGTTTTTCAGGTCAATATTGCTAATACCAGCAATACATCTATAAACATGTTCGAATAGGCTAACCGCATCATTCCAGACTTCAAGTTTCATATATCCGCGATTCAAATTCTTTCTTTGTATTTCAAGCATTTTGTTCCCCCATATAACTCCATTATTCCTTCATTCCATTATTCCATAAACTCATTTTTGTATTTTCATCTTTCTGTAACCAACAACCTATCCTCAATACCAGCTAATTACCTTTCTTTGCTGTTTCCCTAATCTTATGGACTAATTCAATCGAAGGACGTGATTCCTCAATTCCAAAACCACCGCCGGATAAAATGTTTTTATATACTTCAGTATGCAGATCAGTAAAACCTTCTGTAAATTCAACTTCACTGCCATCAATTTTTATGGATCGGTAAGTTCTTTTATTATTTTTTATTGCTTCTTCAGGTAAATCATTTTTATCAATGGAAAGGAACCATTCAACATCAGCATTTTTAAGTGAAAGGTTACCACCCATTCTATTTTCTTTTGCAGTAGTAAGTTCAAAATGTTCGGGTTGTCCGAAAAGCCATATCAATAAATCGAAGAAGTGAATTCCGATATTGGTAGCAATACCACCGGATTTTTGATTATCCCCTTTCCAGGAAAAGTTATACCAGAGGCCACGGGATGTAATGTAATTAAGTGATACTTGATGCTTGATACTTGATGCTTGAGATAGATTTATTTGTTTTCTAAGTTCTATCAATGAAGGATGGAGACGGAGCTGAAGTACAGTATAAATTTTCTGCTGGAATTCTTTTTCCAAAGCCTCGAGAGCATCAAGATTCCAAGGATTTAAGACGAGAGGTTTTTCGCAAATAGCATCGGCGCCAATCCTGAGTGCAAACCGTATATGTGCATCGTGAAGATGATTTGGAGAACAGATTGAAACATAGTTTAAGTTGAATTTCTTATCCTTCCTTTTCATCATTTCGATATGACGATCGAACCGTTCGAATTCAGTAAAGAAAGCTGTTTCAGGAAAATATTGATCGAGAATGCCAACGGAATCGTGAGGATCTAAAGCTGCGACAAGATTGTTGCCTGTCTCTTTAATTGCTTTTAAGTGCCGTGGTGCTATGTAACCGGCAACCCCTGTTAATGCAAAGTTTTTCATGACTCGAAGTTAAGAATTTAAACCGATAAATGGAAGGAGCTTAGAAGCATACGTAGTATCTAGTTCGAAAAAGTGACAAATAAAAAAGTGAAGAAAATTGAAGACTGAAGA
>JAGXSM010000145.1 GCA_018333725.1 Melioribacter sp.
AGCTCCCTTAGAATCATTACTTTCTGTTCTGCTGTGTAGTGTTTTCTTTGATGCATGGAATCCTCCATTGTTTTTACACTATTGTAAATTTAGGAAATTCCATTTCCATCTGAAGCATTACACTAATTCAATAATAGCTGCATTCCACCTTTTTAATTTTGCTACTGATCGGAGTGAATCGATAATCTCACTAAACTTTTGAGATTTTTCTTTTTCTGCAATACATTTATCAAGCAACTGCAAAAAAATCGGATCCATTTCATCAATTTTTTTATCAATTAATTCCTTTTCACATTCTCCCTTTAATTGATCCCTTTTCTTTCCTTGATTAATTAAACTTTCCATTAAAACATTATCCATTCTTAGGTCGGTGTCATCTAATAAAGTTAATCTTATTCCGGTTCCGATTTGTCTTTTAGAATTCTCAGTTGACTTTGTGGCAAAAGAAAATCTGGCACGATAAAAGAAAGGATTCTCTCGGTATTTTGAAAGAGATTTGCCAAAGATTAACCCGGGCGATAATTCAATTGAAAAATTATCTGGTACTTTACTACCTTGAAATAGATTTGCAATTGTAACTGCAACATCCCTTGTGCTTGAAGGTCGTAATACCGAAGCAGGATCTGTTCCTAATATTTTGAATGCCGGGGCATCTGGTACAGCAAAATCAACTTTTGCTTTTACTAAAAATGTATCTGGTTTAACTTGAGAATAAGTTTTATATGAAAAGGATAAAAAAAATAAAATAAATAATACTAGTATTTTATAATAATTTCTTTTCATTTCTCACCCCTTAATACAAATCTTGATATGAAATGGAAATCACAATAATTTTCTCCGGGCTCAAGCTTTTGTTTACCCGAAGTAAGAATACCCTCATCAATTATTTCTCCATTATGCTTAAAGATTGCTTTTACTTCAAAATCACCTCCTTTACCGTCTTGATCAATAATTGTAAATGTGATAAATGTAGTGCGACCAATATTTTTCTTTGCTGTACCTAAAATATATTTGTCATCAGCATCATTTGAATTATCTCCAGTCCATTCAAATACAACCTGATTACTATTTTCTTCACGAATTCTAACTAGGTAAGTAACAATTAGTAAAGTTTTGAATTGCAACTCAAGTGAAATGATATCATCGTTGGGTATAATTCCAATTCTTTTCTGGACATTAGATTTTGTAGTAGACATTTTTCCTCCTTAATTATTTATAAATAAAAATGCGCTGCATCTATGATGCACGCAATGTAATCGGTTTATTTACAGAATAAGAATTAGGGCTGAAACTTATTTCGGGTGAGAATTGGAATGCAATTATTGAACCTAACACCCCGTTGTTGATTCAATAAAATATTTAGCTGCTTAGAGGAGGGGGGTTCTCTAAGTCGGACGTGAGAAACTTAACTGTTGGGGAATTAATATTCAAGATGGGAGCCATTAATAATAAGAATTAAATTCAATGAGAGCAGAGTCACTACAAGATAATTGATAGAATCTTGTAAAGATTATGAAATAGATGTTCTAATAAAAATAACAAACTCTTCAACCGTATAGAACCTGTAGTCGGTTTTACATTCCTTGCACCTGTTACGGGAATATTCATCCCATAAAACCAGTGCGCATTTAACCCCCGCACTTTCCGAAGCCATTACATCATGAATAGCATCACCGACCATTAAAACATGTTCGGGTTTAAGGTTATACTGTTTTATAAATCTATTTATTCCATCGGGCGAAGGTTTATGCTCATCAACATCATCACCGCTCAGTATCATATCAAACTGATCATATAATCCGATCGACTTAAGTGTAATCTCAGCCGAGTCGCGTCCCTTTCCGGTGAATATACCAAGAGGAATGTTATGCTCCTTAATAATGCTTACAGCTTCTCTCAAGCCGGGAAATATTTCTGCCATTTCCGAATGCTTCGATTCGTAGAATTCAAAATAATCTTTTCGTGCCGATTCGTAATCGTCCTTCATCCATTCTTTTAAGATCACATCTTCGGTGGGACCAAATAATGCAACTATCTCTTCGTTTGTTAAACGTTTGTTAAGATATTTTTCGGCAACGTGGTTAAAACTTGCAAAGATCAATTCGTGCGTTTCTGCTAATGTTCCGTCAACATCAAAAATAATTCCGTCAAATAATTTCATTTTACCTCAACGAGAAAATTATTACCGAACCATTGTATTTAGAAGCAATAATCCGGTTCATTTCTATTTGTTCAAGTGAATTGAATGGAGAGTAACCCTCATAATAAAGTAGCTCTTGCTTGGAACTGCTAAGGGATTTATAAATTGAACCATTGTTTGTGAAAATAAGATTTCCATTTACCTGGATTACTTCTGCAAATGAATTGGAAAATTGACCGGTAAATTTTATTTCTCTTTCAGTTTTCCCGGTGTTAGCGTTTATTAAATAAATTTTAGAATCCTTTCCTTTACAGATTAGTATTTTATTCTCTTTATTCAATGAGAAATTACTAAAGGAAATTACTTTATCATTCTTCCATATAAGTTTCCCAAGAAGATTATCAATTGCATATAAAGTACCTTCGCCGGATACAACAAATACTTTTTTACCATCACTTTCTATCGTGGAATTTGAGAAATCTGTTTCAGCTTTCTCTTTCCATCTCCAGATCAATAGACCGTTACGTGCATCAATGCAGTATAGAAAACCGTCATCCGCAGTGTAAAAAATTTTATTATTAATGCTAACCGGTTTAGATCGGATCATCCCTTTTGCGTTTGTATTTACCCAGTATTCCTGTAATGTTTCAAGGTCGTAACAATAAATCTGACCGGATGATGTGCCGAATATTATTGCCGATTTCGATTCAGTAAGTTTAGGAATCATTAATAATTTAGTTCCCTGGTAATCAATAGTATTCAGGGAAGTTGTTATCCGCTCTTCAAAACCGATTGTCTGGATCTGCTCGCCGGTTATTGCACTTAGTGTTATCAAATCACCCTGTAAAGTTGATATTGCAATTAAACGGTCGCTTATTACCGGAGTTCCGATTATGTTGCCGAATGTATTGTAATCCCAGATCAATTTTCCGGTTGAGTCGTAGCAAGTGACTATTCCATCATAAGAAGCTGTATAAATATTACCGTTCCAGTAAAGTGGAGAAGTATATGTTAACCTATCGAGTCCAAGAGAAATTAAATTATTAACCTTATCTGTAACCGGACTAATTTTTACCGGTGGTGTAACATCAATTGCTAAGTTTCTATCGCTCTCGGAATGCATTTTATCATCTAAATTTTTTATTGTTATCTTTTCACCTGTTAATGTAAAAATAAAACCGTTGGATGGCGGTAGTTCTTCTGTAGTTATTCCTGAAATATTTCTATTGTTTAATTTCTCAGCACCGCAATTGATTATTCTTTTTAAGTTCTTTCGTGTTAATATTTCAAATGCGGATTGCCAGCCAGAAATACTTTCGAACGGAACGGGAGATATATAATATATTTCACGGTTCAGCTTCACGGTATCAATAATTTGCTTTAGCCACTCAAGATTTTCTGAAGTAAATGTGTTGATATTCAAATAGGGGAGTGTAGGATTTATTCCAATGAATAAAAAACCGTTACTGTTATAGACAAATTTATCGTCACCGGAAAAATCTAAAAATGTTTCCCAGCCCTTTACATCACGGGTATCGTTACCGGAAGGAAGAAGCAAATATTGGAATCTCAAACTATCTAATGAATTCTTAAGGGAAATGAATTCTTTATCCGTTCCCTTATCAGTTAAACTTCCTGTAACTAATACAAATGATAACTGATTGAAAGTGTTTATTTTCTTTACCAATGAATCAACTAAAACTCTTTTTGATTCGGAGTATCGGAGATTGGAGATAATACCAAAGGAATATTCTTGCGACTTTAAAACCATCGCGGTTAAAAAAAATATTATTATTAATAGTTTTTTCATAGAAGATATTTTATTCCATATCAATTTAATAAAAATCAAAGAGACTATGAATCCTGGAATATTAAGAATTCTTCTGCTCATTTCTATTATTGTTGTATTTTACTTTAATGTGCATTAGGTTTATAACAGAAACTTTGTAGCAATGTGTATTCTCTTTATATAAACTAAGTCAGGTCTAACATAGATGAAAATAGGTTTTATAAGCGACATACATGAAGATATTGTTAGTCTTGAAAAAGCTTTGAGTTTATTATCAGATGAAAAATGCGATTCGGTTATTTGTTTAGGCGATATAGTGGGATTTACATTGCCTTTTTACCGATATATTGAATCTCGTAACGCTGAAGAATGTGTTAGATTGGTTAAGGAAAACTGTATCAAAGTTGTTGCCGGTAATCACGATCTATATGCCATTAAAAAAGTCCCTAATTATAAATCAGGTTTTGATTATGGAGATAACTGGTACAATCTTGATTATGAAGTTCGTGCTGGAAAATCAAGAAACAGAATATGGCTCTACGAGGATAACGAAATAAGATCTTATTTAAGTGATGCTTCCAAAGAATTTCTTAATTCTCTTAATGAAATTGAGTTTATTGAATCAGGCGATGTCAAAATACTTATTTCGCACTTCTGTTACCCGGATTTTTCAGGTTCTGCAATTTTCTTCCCCGGCGAAATTTTTCATCTTGAAAAGCATTTTAATTTCATGAATGAACAAAATTGCAAGTTAAGTATTTCTGGTCATGGACATCCTGAAGGTATTATAATGGTTACGGAAGATCGGTTTGCATCATTGAAGTTTGGTTTCAACAGAATTGCAGAAGGTGTCCAATGGATTGTTGTCCCTTGTGTGGCAAGAACTACCAGGGAAAATGGAGTGTTTATTCTCGATACTTCTAACATGGAATTCCACTCTTTGTCTCTTAAATCGCAAGTTAAGTAATTAAAAAAGGTTATCGATTATTACTTATATGAAGATACTTAAGAAAACACCCGGAAAAATTTCTTATGTAAGGACTCTTCTTCCAACTCTCCTTACAATAGCTCTATTTATAATAGCAATTTTTATGGTTGTTATCCCTCAATTTGAAAATATAATACTTGACAGAAAAAGAGAAATGATAAGAGAACTTACTAACTCTACAGTTAGTATGATTAACAGATGGCACCAGGTTCAATTGAAAGGAATGATTTCGGAAGATGAGGCAAAGAAAAACGCTATCGATCTTATTAAAAATTTACGTTATGGCGAAGAACTTAAAGACTACTTCTGGGTTACCGATCTTCATCCTAATATGATTGTTCATCCCTATAGACCTGAACTGGATGGTAACGACTTATCCAATTTTGAAGATCTTAAGGATAAGAAACTGTTTGTTGAAATGGTTAAAGCTGTTCAGAATTCCGGTGAAGGTTATGTCGATTATATGTGGCAGTGGAAAGATGATTCCACTAAGATTGTACCCAAACTTTCTTATGTAAAGAAATTTGAACCGTGGAACTGGGTTATCGGTACAGGAATTTATATTGAGGATGTAAGGTTAGAAATAAAACTTCTTGAACGGAAAATTTTAACAATATCTGTAATTGTTACAATTCTAAGCTCATTATTGCTCTCCTATATCGCTTTCCGGAATATTAAAAATGAAAAACTAAGGAAAAAAGCTGAGGATGATCTTCATGAATCTAGAGAAAAGTACCGTATGCTTGTTGAAGCATCGGGCGAAGGGTTAATAATGATCCTAGATAATAAACAAACTTTTTACAATAAGACTTTTTATTCAATGCTTGGATATTCGGATTCTGGTGATGATTTTAATTTTTCCGGTATTTTCAAATCAATACCTGATTC
>JAGXSM010000146.1 GCA_018333725.1 Melioribacter sp.
ATTTCTAACGCTATTGAATGTGCTAATAATAATCCTGAAATAAAAAAATTCTCTACCGGTGTTATACAAACATAAAAAGCGATTTATTTTGAAAAGAATATTATTAATTGTCGTAATAACCCTCTCCCCTTTTCAAAATCTCCCGGCACAATCGAAATATGATAAATCGTTTTACGGTGGATTGTTTTACTTATCAGAATTTATTGCTTCCGGTGAATTTGAATCATTCAAAAAAAATAATGATGACCTTGCACAGGTGGATTTGATTTATCAAAAGGCAATTAATTTTTATGATGGTGATTTCTCAGAATCTTTACTTGCACTTACATTTACATGTCTACCATTTGATCATATTAAAGTTAAATTTCTATTCGGTTCACAAATAAATATTCCGCTTCCTTCACCACCCAAAATAATATTTAAGCAAAAAGTTGCAAACTTGCCTTCCAGATTATTTTTTGATACTCCAAATACGAACTTTGGCGATAAGGATAAACTTGCCCACTTTTTCGGTAATGCATTTCTGAGGTATAACTTTGGATTTTTTAATTTATCCAAATTTATGGGTATTTTTGTAGAGAACGTAGAAGAGGGATTATTCATCGAAGGTGGTTATAGCCCCCGGGATATAATTGCGAATCATCTCGGTGAATTATTTGCTGAATCACTTAAATGTAATAAAGATATTCTTCCTTCGGATATTTTGAAAATTTATCAATTACTTTTTTTCAGGATTAAAATATGAAGTCAATTTTAGTTATTGATGATGAACATGAAATTTGTGAAAGTATTAAAATGATTCTCGAGTACGAGGATTACTCGGTTGATTACACAACCGATTCAACCAAGGGGATTCAGAAACTTGAATACGGAAGTTATGACGTTCTTCTACTCGATATTCAGATGCCGGTTAAAAGTGGTTTTGAAATTTTAAGCTTGTTAAAAGAAAAAGGGAATGACATAAGGGTTATAATGATTTCTGCACATGCAAGCGTTCAGAATGCGGTTACTGCAACAAAATTAGGCGCTTTCGATTTTTTAGAGAAACCGATCGATAGAGATAAGCTTTTAATTTCCGTCCGCAATGCAGCTGAACAATCGAATCTTATTAAAGAGAACAAAAAATTAAAAAAAGAGCTTTCTGCTACAGAAGTTATTATAGGGAACAGCTCTTCTATTAAAAATATTTTAGACACCATTACACGTGTAGCAAAGACCGATGCACGTATTTTAATTACTGGAGAAAATGGAACTGGTAAAGAACTTGTTGCACAGGAAATTCATAAACAGAGTATAAGAAGTAATAAGGAATTGATTGAAGTTAATTGTGCTGCTATTCCACACGAACTAATTGAGTCCGAATTATTCGGACATGAGAAAGGATCTTTCACAGGAGCGGTAAAACAAAGAATCGGTAAATTTGAACTTGCTGATGGAGGAAATCTCTTTTTAGATGAAATTGGAGATATGAGTATACACGCTCAGGCAAAAGTTTTACGAGCTATTGAAGAAGGTAAAATAGAACGTGTTGGAGGCACATCAAAAATTAATGTGGATGTTAGAATTATTTCTGCTACAAATAAAGACTTACTTTCAGAAATTCAGAAAGGAAACTTTAGAGAAGATCTTTATCATAGATTAAATGTAATTCCGATTAATGTTCCTCCATTAAGAGAGCGCAAAGAAGACATCCCCGTACTGGTAGAGCACTTCTCTAAATTTATTTGCGATAAAAATAAATTTGCTCAAAAGGAATGGACTGATGCTGCAATTAAAGCTTTACAGGGATTTTCGTGGAAAGGTAATATTCGTGAGCTGAGGAATTTTGTTGAGCGAATTGTAATAATGGTTAATTCAAATACTATTGGTGAAAAGGAAATCAACTCCTACCTTCCGGCATCTACATCTGCAGTAGATGAAATTATGAATACCTCCAATACATTCCAGGAATTCAAAGAGAAAGCCGAGAAAGCATTTATTCTTAAACAGTTATCCCTTAACAACTGGAATGTGAGTAAGACCGCAGAGATTCTTGGCATCCAGCGAAGTCATCTTTACAATAAATTAAAGAAATACGAAATAGAAAAGGGATTATAATGGGAGAGACAATATTTGCAAAAATAATTCGTAAAGAAATTCCAGCTGATATTGTTTACGAAACCGAATCAGTTCTTGCGTTTAAGGACATACGTCCGCAGGCTCCTGTTCATGTATTAATCATTCCTAAAAATACAGAAATTGAATCGGCAAAAGATTTATCTAAGGAAAAGCATTCGAAATTACTCGGGGAGCTTTATGAAGCTGCAAATCATATTGCAAAAAAACTTGGAGTTTTTGAATGCGGATTCAGGCTTGTATTAAATTCAGGACCAGATTCAGGACAGGAAGTTCCACACATTCATATTCATTTACTGGGTGGAAGAAAAATGAATTGGCCTCCGGGCTAATTTATATTTCAATTACTATTCTTGTTAAGAGCCTTATCGCATATATCTTTTCGGAACTGCATTCCATCAAAATGTATTTTTGATATAGCATCGTAACACTTTTGTTTAGCAAGTTTTAGATTATTTTCTTTAATAACCGAAGTTATACCCAGCACACGACCTCCATTAGTTACCAGTTCACCATTTTTAATTGAAGTACCGGCATGATAAACTAAAAGTTCATCGTTCTCAGCAATATCAATTCCAGAAATAACTTTTCCTTTTTCATATTTATCAGGATAGCCGGCAGAAGCAGCAACAACACACGCAGATGAACCACCGTTATACCAGACAGAATTTTTATTTATTTTAACGTTAGCTGTAGTAATTAATAATTCCAATAAATCACCATCAAGCAGAGGAAGGACAACCTGGGTTTCAGGATCGCCGAATCTACAATTAAATTCGACAACTTTAGGACCTTCATCTGTAAGCATTAGACCGCAGTAAAGGCATCCGGAATAATTGGCACTCTTATCTCTCATCGCTTTTAATGTTGGGATAACAATTTTTTGTGAGATCTGAAATAAAATTTCTTCATCAACAAATGGAGTTGGTGCATATGCTCCCATTCCACCTGTGTTTTTACCTTTATCACCATCAAATATTCTTTTATGATCCTGAGCAGCGGGTAATAATATAAAATCCAATCCATCTGTTATTGCAAAGATCGAAGCTTCCTGTCCCGTCATAAATTCTTCTATTACTATCTTATCTCCAGCATTTCCGAATGAATGCTTTAAGAAGCAATCGTCAACAGCATTTTTTGCCGATTGGTAATTTTCCGCAATAACAACTCCCTTTCCTGCTGCAATACCATTGGCTTTAATTACAACCGGATATTTTATGTTTTGCAAATAAGTTAACGATTTTTCATAATCATCTTTATAGAATATTTCATAAGCAGCAGTAGGAATTCCATATTCTTTCATTAAATCTTTTGCGAAGGATTTTTCACCTTCTAATCTTGCTGCTTCCTTAGATGGGCCGAATACTTTAATTCCATTCTTACTTAATATATCTGAAATCCCTTCAATCAATGGTTGCTCTGGGCCAACAATAACCAGATCAATTGAATTACTTAGACAAAAATTTAATATCCCCCAAGAATCATTTACATCGATAAGAATATTTATTCCGATTTTACCTGTTCCAGGGTTACCGGGTATAATAAAGAGCTTATTGAGTAACTTACTCTTTGATACCGAAAGCGCTAAAGCATGTTCTCTACCACCTGAACCTATTATTACTACATTCATTTTAAGTCCGTAAATAAAATTGAAATTGGGTGACGAGCTGCTCGGTTAGGTTTATTCTGTTGTGTTTGTTTACAAACTCTTCGTTTGGTTTTGGAAGCTCATCCTTAACAAACAGATTATAAATCTCAATCAAGTTTTGTTTAATCTGCTCAATATCATCAGGTGGAGTAATAAAGGATGCGCCGTATTCCTGAAGAGCAGTTTTAGCTACACCTTCGGGAACCGAGCCAAGGATCGGCTTTCTTGATCCGAAATATTCAAATAATTTACTTGTAGAGATGGTATCGGAGTTATGTGAATTTCCAATCATCATCCATAAAACATCGCTTTGCCTAATGCGTTTAACCGCTTCAATATGTTCTAAATAACCTACCTCATGTATCGAATCTGTTAATCCTAATTCACTTATTAATTTTTTATTTTCTTTTCTTAATAAGCCGATAAACTCAATCTGATATTTTGCGCTAATGTCCGGTCTTTCAATAGATAATTGTTTAAATGCCTTCAACAAATAAACCGGTGTAACACTTTCGTAAAATATTCCTGAGTAAGTTAATTTAATTTTACCCGTTGGATTTTGTTTTGGTAAATCAACTTCAAAATCAGCTGGGTCAAATCCATGAGGAATAATTACTATTTCATTGAAATTGAGGAAATTATAAGTGGTTAAAAGCTTCTCTTTTATTCGCCGGTTTATTACAATTATTTTATCCGAATTGTGTAAAGAAGCATACTCCAGTTTTTTGTGCTTAATACGATGCCAGGGTGTAAGATAAAATGCAAAATGATTACCAAGCCAGAGATCGCGGTAATCAACAAAAAGAGGAATTTGAAATTCCTGTTTCAACTTTGCAGCATATACAAAACTTGAATAAGGAGGAATAGTAACATAGATAATATCGAACCGTTCCTTTTTAAGAAGTTCTCTTGCTTTCTGGTAGGCTCTTTTAGCCCATGATTTTTTGTTATCAGGAATAAAAAAAGATTTAGAAAAGTTAGAATATAATTTTCTAACAAATTCCTTTGGCATGTTAACAGTGCCATATTTTTTACCGATGATTGAATTAGGATCGTATGCTTCGGTTCGAATAATTTTTACCCCAGCTTCTTCCGCCTCTTTCAACAAACTAAAATCGTGAGCGAAGTAGGCAATATTTCCGGCTGTTATAACAGTTGGTTCCCAGTTAAACTGAGGCATATACTTGGTAAATTTTAATGTACGCTGAACACCGCTTAATCCCATTGGAGGATAATAATAAGCAAGTACAAGAACTTTGAACATAGTTAAACTCTTTTACTGTAAAAGGGAAATTAGCTTAATTATAATTTTTGAACAATCTGATAGTTAGGAGCTTCTTCTGTTAACATAATATCATGTGGATGACTTTCTCTTAAACCGGCAGAAGAAATCTTCACAAATTTTGTTTTAGTCTGGAGCTCTTTAATATTTTTTGCACCGCAATAACCCATAGCAGCTCTTAATCCACCGACAAATTGATAAATTGTTTCTGATAGAGGTCCTTTATAAGGAACTCTTCCTTCAACGCCTTCCGGAACAAGTTTTTTAATATCATCTTCCATATCCTGGAAATAACGGTCGCTACTTCCCTGTTTCATTGCACTGAGAGATCCCATTCCTCTATAAACTTTAAAACTTCTTCCTTCGAACAAGACTTTTTCTCCGGGCGCCTCATCGCAACCGGCAAACATACCACCCATCATAACGGTATCAGCACCGGCTGCAATAGCTTTAGCAACATCACCTGTTTGTTTTATGCCGCCATCTGCAATTACAGGAATTCCTTTCCCTTTTAATGCAACTGCAACATTAATAATCGAAGAAATTTGCGGAACACCAACACCTGCAATTACTCTTGTAGTACAGATAGATCCGGCACCAATACCAACTTTAACAGCATTAACACCGCATTCAACTAATTCAAGAGCGGCTTCTCTGGTAACAATATTACCGGCAATTAACTGAAGGTCCTTATATTTTTTTCTAATATTCTTAATCGTTGTAAGAACTCCAGATGAATGACCATGTGCTGTATCTACAATTACAACATCAACATGAGAATGGACAAGTGCTTCAACTCTTTCAAATGTATCTTTTGAAACACCGACCGCAGCGCCAACACGCAACCTTCCGAAATTATCTTTACATGCATCAGGGAATTTTTTCTTCTTCATAATATCTTTATATGTAATCAATCCTTTAAGAATTCCTTTTTTGTCAACGACGGGTAATTTTTCAATCCGGTGCTTATGAAGAATTTTTTCGGCAACTTCCAGAGTAGTTCCAATAGGAGCTGTAATTAAATTTTCTTTAGTCATTAATTGACTGACTTTCAGTTTACGATTCGGTTCAAATCTGAGGTCGCGGTTTGTAAGTATTCCGATCAGCTTACCAAACTGGTCGACAACAGGAATTCCTGATATATGATATTTGCTCATGAATTCTTCAGCTTCATAGATTGTTTGTTCCGGAGAAAGAGTAATGGGTTTAACAATCATCCCGCTTTCAGATCTTTTTACTTTGTCAACTTCATCAGCTTGTTTTTCAATCGACATGTTTTTATGAATTATACCGATACCGCCCTGTGCAGCCATAGCAATTGCCATATGAGATTCTGTTACTGTATCCATAGCGGCAGAAAGAAATGGAATATTTAGTTTAATCTCTGCTGTTAATTTTGTTTTGATATCAACCTGACGCGGTAAGATATTGGAGCGGGCTGGAAGTAAAAGTAAGTCGTCAAAAGTCAACCCTTCGAAATCAATTTTATTATTTTTCATAGAAACCTCTTTTAATTACAAAAAAGACCACACAAGGTGGTCTCGATTTTAATCGTTTTTATAAGCTGGTATTACAGTTTTTATAAATTTTATATCTTCCATTACTTCGTGTAAATTAAATTAGATTTATCAGGAATAGTTTATTCAATTATTTTTCTTTTTACATCAGGATGCAAATATTGGTATCAAAAATACTTAAAACATAAATACCTACCAAATCGGTTTACAATTATTCCTCATCATCAATAATTATTTCTTTTAGAACAGATAATATCAGTTCAGAATCAAATCCCTTCGTATGTAAAAAATTATAAATTTTTTGCTTTGATTTTTTTCTATCCTTCTCTTTGATGGTGTGATATTTCTTTCTGGCAAGATTTAGAGCATTCTGGTAAGATGAGATGTTATCAATACATAAAATCAATTCATCTATTATCTTTCTTTCAATTCCCTTTTTAATCAATTCACTCTTAATTTTATTCGGACCGGATTTCCCTTTAGTTAACTTTTCATCCAGAAACTGTTTTGCAAACTGTTTATCATCAATCAGATTTTTGGATATTAATTCATTAATAGCTTCATCAATCAAATCCACAGGAAATTTTTTTTTAATAAGTTTTAATTTGAGTTCGCGGGAGGAATGATTCCTAATACCTAAAAACCGGAATGCATAGCTTTTAATTTTACTAAGTTCACTCCGGTTTAGAAGATAATTTATTTTTTCTTCACTTAAATCATCATTTATACGAATAGCTTCTGCAACAACCACATTATAATCAGCAACAATAACGGAACCGTCCAGGAAAATAATTTCGACACTATTATTCTTCTTTTTAAGCGAAGAAACTATCATTTATTATTTTTTCTTTGATTTTGTTTCCGGCTGTTCTTCTTTTACTTGCTTCTGCTCTTCTTTTATGATACCTAAATTAACCTTCACTTCCTTTTCTAAAGAAGCGAACAATTGCTGATCTTCAATCATTTTTTGTTTCAATTGTTCTCTACCCTGGAATCTATCTTCTTTATAAGTAAACCATGCACCGCTTTTCTTAAGAATATTACGGTCAGTTGCAAGGTCAATTATATCACCGGCTTTGCTAATACCTTCGTTATAGAGAATATCGAATTCAACTTCTTTAAATGGTGGTGCAACTTTACTTTTAACAACTTTAACTTTGGTTCTATTACCGATAACATTATTACCGTCTTTTATAGCTGCAACTCTTCTGATATCGAGTCGAAGCGAGGCATAGAACTTAAGAGCATTACCACCCGTTGTAGTTTCCGGATTTCCGAACATAATTCCGATTTTACTTCTCAGTTGATTTGTAAAAATCACACATGTTTTCGACTTACTGATTGCACCGGTAATTTTACGAAGTGCCTGGGACATCAATCGAGCTTGCATAGCCATTTGCGGATCGCCCATATCGCCTTCAATTTCGGAACGAGGAACAAGAGCCGCAACTGAATCCACTACAATTACATCAAGAGCATTACTGCGGATTAACGTATCAACTATTTCAAGCGCCTGTTCTCCAAAATCGGGTTGAGATAAAAGTAAATTAGCAGTATCAACATTCAGACGTTTGGCATAATTAAGATCCATAGCATGTTCAGCATCGATAAATGCTGCAAGACCGCCTTTTTTCTGAGCTTCAGCAATAATGTGAAGACATAATGTTGTTTTACCGGATGATTCGGGTCCATAAATTTCTACAATTCTTCCACGAGGAACTCCACCAATTCCAAGAGCATAATCGAGTGAAAGTGAACCTGTTGAAATTGATTCAACTTCGGCGATTACTCCGTTGCCCAGTTTCATAATTGTTCCTTTTCCATATTGCTTTTCAATATTGGAAATGGTGTCTTCTAAAATTTTTAGTCTGGCATCTTTTTCCAAAGCCATATTCCCTCCACTATATTTATAGTAATAAACTTTTTATTGGTTTATAAATAGAACCACCTTTTGTTAAAATACTCTGGAACATTATAATTTTATTCCCAACAAACTTTAATTGAGGCAGTCTGTAATTATCAAGTGAATTAACTTCTTTGATTATACTTTCGTTTTTGATTCTAAGCATAGTTATATGCGGTTTGAATTTGCGTTTTTCCTTTTCAAATCCAAATTCACTGCACAATATATCAATTTCTTGCACAAAATTTTCGAGTTCAAAGTTTTCTTTTAATCCCGCCCATAAAATCCGCGGAACGCCATTGGATTTGAAAAATCCGAAACGGTCAAGTTGCAGATCGAATTTATGATATTTAGTTGATAACTTTTCAAGGGATGCGAATATTTTTTCAATAGTCTCCTGTTCAGTTTCTCCAAGAAATTTTAATGTAACATGAAGTTTCTCCCTACTTTCCCATTTAATACTTTGGTAAGAAGGAACCATATTATTTCTAATCGTAATTATTTCATCAATTATATCCTGAGGTATTTCAAGAGCGATGAAAGTTCTAATCATCATAAGAAATGCCTAACAGATTTCTGCGCAACATTTCGAGTGCTGCTTGAGATGCACGGTCCTTATTAAGAAGCCGATCGTCACCAAACCTGAATTCTTTGGCAGTACAAATCTTATCATCACAGATACCGATATAAACAAGACCGACAGGTTTGGTAGGTGTTGCTCCGGTTGGTCCCATAATTCCCGTAGTTGCCAGTCCAATATCCGAACCGCTAATTGACTTGATCCCTTCTGCCATTTGCATAGCTACTTCGAGACTTACAGCACCATTATTAGCAATGGTATCTTCATTCACTTTAAGAATCTCAACTTTAGCAGCATTACTATAAGCTACAACTCCACGCTCCAGAAACTTGCTGCTTCCTGAAATATTTGTAAGTCGGTTTGTTATT
>JAGXSM010000147.1 GCA_018333725.1 Melioribacter sp.
TAAAGAGGGATTTTTTTCAATACGATTCTTATTTATCGAAGTGATGATTTTTATATATTTCAAGTCACACTTTCCATAAAAGTAAAAAAGGTGAAAAATGAAATCACAAAAAATAATTTTACCTCTCTTGATAATAGCCGTTGCCGCTGTTTTGTACTTTTTATATTTCAGTCCTAAGGACGATCTTGGTTTCTTTTCCGATTTTGATACAAACAATAATGCCAATCGGGATATAATTGTAAAACTTTTACACGAAAGGGGATTTGTTCAGGATAAAAATTCCGGCGGAACCACATTTTATGTAGAAGACGGTGCGGGAAAAGTTGTTAAGGTAATAGGACCTATTACACTTCCTCCGGGCATGGATGTTATAAATCGTGTTACACTGAGAGGACATTTACATACCGATTATTTTCATGCTGCGACGGTTACCCCAAGAAATTAAAAATTATTAATACCCGGTAATAATAAAATGCCAAATTTCGAATTAGTATCTAATTACAAACCGGCCGGCGATCAACCGAAGGCAATTAAAGAACTTGTAGAAGGACTTAACAAAGGTGTAAAGCATCAGACACTACTTGGAGTTACCGGAAGCGGCAAGACCTATACTATGTCGAATGTTATACAGCAGTATAACAAACCGACTCTAATTATTTCTCACAATAAAACTCTTGCAGCACAGCTCTACTCGGAATTCAAATCGTTCTTTCCTAACAATGCGGTTGAATTTTTTATCAGTTATTATGATTACTATCAGCCGGAAGCATATGTTGTAAAGCGTGATCTTTATATTGAAAAGGATTTTTCTGTTAACGAAGAGATAGACCGATTGAGGTTGAAAGCAACAACATCATTAATAGAAGGAAGACGCGATGTTCTAATTGTTGCAAGTGTTTCTTGTATTTATGGTATTGGCGCACCCGATGAATATGCACGGCAGATAATGTTCCTAAAAAAAGGGCAGTCGATTGAAAGAAAAAAACTTCTACGCAGCCTGATTGATATTTATTACGTTAGAAACGATGCCGAGTTCTCGCGAGGTACATTCCGTGCACGCGGCGATGTTGTTGAAATTATTCCGGCCTATCAATACGAAGAAGCTGTGCGGGTTGAATTCTGGGGTGATGAAATTGAACGGATCTCTATAATTGATTCAATTACAGGAAACGTAATTCAGCAAGTTGATTCCGTTCCCATTTATCCGGCAAAGTATTTTGTTACTACCAAAGATCAGGTTAACAGGGCAGTTATATCAATTGAAGAAGAGCTTAAAGAGAGATTAAAATATTTCTGGTCCCAGGAAAAATATGTTGAAGCCCAGCGGCTTGAACAACGCACAAAGTTCGATATCGAAATGATGAGAGAGATTGGATATTGCAGCGGAATTGAAAACTATTCGCGCCATATGGATAACCGTCCGCCCGGCTCCCGTCCATATTGTTTGTTCGATTATTTCCCCAAGGATTATCTTTTAATAATTGATGAATCACACGTAACGGTTCCTCAAGTTAGGGGAATGTATAACGGAGACAGATCCAGAAAAGAAGTTCTTGTTGAATATGGATTCAGATTGCCGAGTGCTCTGGATAACCGCCCGTTAAAATTCGAAGAGTTTGATAAGCTTACAAATCAGGTTGTTTATGTAAGCGCAACACCGGCTGATTACGAATTGCAGAAAAGCGGCGGCGTATTTGTTGAGCAGGTTATACGTCCTACCGGATTGCTCGACCCGGAAATTGAAGTGAGACCGATTAAGGGTCAGATAGACGATCTGATAGGCGAAATTAGAATACGTGTTGATAGAAAGGAACGGATACTTGTTACAACGCTTACAAAGAAAATGGCGGAAGATCTATCGGACTACCTTGATAAGCTGAAAATTAAAGTCCGTTACATTCACAGCGATATTGATGCACTGGAACGCGTTGAAATTATACGCGATTTACGCATAGGCGATTTTGATGTTCTTGTCGGTGTTAACTTATTGCGCGAAGGTCTTGATTTGCCGGAAGTTTCTCTTGTTGCTATTCTTGATGCAGATAAGGAAGGGTTTCTTAGAAGCGAAAGATCTTTAATGCAGACTGCCGGAAGAACAGCGCGTAATGTTAACGGAAAAGTAATGATGTATGCCGACGTTATTACTGAATCGATGCGCAAAACAATAAACGAAACCAACCGCCGCAGAAAGTTACAGGAGGAATACAATAAAGAGCACGGTATTACTCCTAAAACAATTTATAAGAGTGTGGAAGAAATTCTTTCCTCCACATCTATTGCCGATGTCCGTAAAAAAGATTATGAAAAGGAAGAAGCTCAGTTCCTTAAAGTTGCAGAACCTGTTGTTCGCTTTATGAGCAAAGAACAGAAGCTGGAATTGATTGAACAGATGAACGAAGAGATGCTTGCAGCAGCAAAAGATCTTGAATTTGAACGCGCCGCTTTTCTAAGAGATGAAATTGAAAAAATGAAAAAGCTGGTTAAATAAATTTTTTATTAGAGCAAGAAAATCAAAATTAAACGAGTCCGCATCTAAACCTTTGCGGACTCTGCGTGAAATACATTAAATAACATGTAAGGCTATAGTAATTTTTCAATTACCTTAAGCAAATAATCAACACCCGGTCTGTCGGCGGTGGACTGACCAACGTACTTAAATTTCAGCACTCCATTTTTATCGAGCAGAAAAACAGCGGGAATATTCTGATCAACCTTTGAGCCGCCCCACTCGGCCATGAATAAACCCAGCGACTTAGAAACCGTTCTTGCGGAATCAATTAAAATAGGAAAGGGAGTTGGCACATCGCCCTTCGTAAACTCATATTTCTCTGTAAAATAATTTTTTGCAAATGCGGCTCTTCGCATACTCTGTTCGCTATCATCCTTGGGGTTTTTCATTGATTCAATTAATGCCATTTGATCCGGGAATGCATCGATCCACTCATGTGCTTTTTCTTCGCTGTAAGGAAAGACGTAAAGAATTTGTAAGTCCGTCTTACCCTTTATTTTTTTATCAAGATCGAGCATCTGTGCGTATTGATAATTACAAATGGAGCACCAACGGTTTTCTGCGGCATATCCACGAGGAAAAACTATTAAAACATTTTTCCCCTTAAAATCGGATAGAGAAACAGTTTTGCCGTCGTATGTTGGCATTGTAAAATTTGTCATTGGCCGGTCTAACATTGCCGGCTGAATTTGTGCAAATGCAAACGAAGCGATAAAGAATAGAACAGTTAAAATAGAGTTGTTTAATCTGAACATAACACCTCCATCAATTTAAAAAAAATTATACTTTTTGAGGCAAAGAAATAATTACGGCTGTACCTTTTCCCGGTTCGCTTTCAATTGTAATAGTTCCTTTGTGAGCATCTACAAACTCTTTAACCAGAATCATTCCAAGCCCCGATCCTGATTCTCCGGCAGTTCCTTTGGAAACATTTTTTCTATCTAACGCAAACAGATCTTTGACAGTCTCTTTATCCATTCCCACCCCATCGTCTGCTATTTTAATTACGCAGTTACCATTTAAGCACTCGCCGGATATTTTAATGTGACCGTTTCTATTAGTGAATTTTGCAGAATTGAAAATAATATTTCGTAGAATTGTGTTTAACATTTGTTCATCTGCAAAAACTTCAAATGATTCACTTATCTCGATATTTAAAGAAATGTTTTTACTGTTCAAACGTGTTTCTATTAGCTGAATTATTTTGCTGATAACCGGCTTTAAAGTAAGGTTGACCGGTCTGAAGTTAATTTCTTTTCTCTGACTTTTTGCCCACATTAAAAGATTTTCCAACAGGTCAAAGTCTTTTTTAATTAATCCGCCAACCATTTCAATCGCTTCTTTTTTTTCCGATTCTGTTAAATCATCGTATTGTTCTTTTAGCAATCCAAGTGCCGTAAAAGTTGCACTGAACGGTTCGCGTAAATCGTGAGCAATAATCCGGAAAAATTTGTCCTTAACAATATTAATATTGTTTAGTTCCTCAGAAATTTTTTTCTTATCGAAATAACGTATTAACAAAATAATTGCAAGAAGTATTGATAGAATAGCAATTATTATTAAATAATTTCTTTGTTTGGTCTGGCTTTCTAATTCTTTTTGAATAATTTCTTTATCTCTTTCTGCCTTCTCGATTTTAATAAGCGATTCAAGTTCGCCAAGTTTAATAATTTCTTCTGTAGTAACAATCGAATCTTTCAGGGTATAATATTTTTCGTGGTAGTATAAAGCACTGTCTAGCCTTCCCACCTGTTTAAATAACTCGTAGTAAGTTTTATATGTTAACGCAGTAAGTGTCGGCGAGTTTATTTCCTTTGATTTGTTTAATGCGAGGGACAAATATTTGTTGCCGGCAGTAATATCATTTAGTGTAATGTAAATTCTCGCAATGCTATTTAAACTGTTTATCTCTCCTTCGGGATTATATATTTTTCTGTTTAACTCAATTGATTTTGATATGTAACCGAGAGCTTCATTATAATTCTTTTTTGTATAAGCAAGTTCTCCCAATCCTCTCCAAACTCCAGCAATCCCTTTCAGGTAATTGCTTTTACTGTAAAGGTTTTCGAGAGAATGATAGGTTTGTTCGGCTCTGGAATAGTCGCCCGTTCTTTGAGCAATCCTGGCGCTTGCAAGAAGAATTCTACTGTGCATTTCCTCATAATTTAATTGACGTGCAATTTCGGTGGCCTTATCAAAAAAGTCGAGGGCTTTATTAAAATCATCCTGGGAATTATAGAGCCTTCCTAAGTTTATATAACAGTAAGCTAACCCGAGCTGATCATTATTGGATTCGAAAATTTGGATCGCTCTTTGAATATTTTCGGTTGCTTTTACAATATCGTTTTTTATCCGGAATATTTCACCGAGATTATTATAAGAATATGCAATTTGGGTAAGATTATTTGCTGCGAGGGCAATGCTAAGAGCTTCTCTGTGATATGTGTTTGCTATTTCTATTGCACCGATATTGGTATAAACAATGCCCAGATAATTGTTTGCACGCGCCTGTCCCGATAAATCCTCCAGATTCTTATATATACGCAAAGCTTCTTTTCCCAGCTGGATAGCAACAAGCGGTTCATTACTTCGTCTCTTCCATGTATCTTCTAATAAAATTCTTGCGCGTGAAGAGTCTTCAAAAGCAGAAATGCTTTTGTAAATAGAATCAATAGATGTTTGAGAAAAATGAAGAGATGTAAATGTAATAAGTAAAACAAACGTCTTCTTTAGCATATATTCCTTTTTATGCTGAGCAAAGCTACAAAGAGTTAAATAAGTTGACAAGCTCCCGCCCGAATAATTTTTCTAATCTTTAGTTGATTTTTTAAGGAAATTTTTACCCCCTTTAGATCTATCAATTAAACGGCATTTTATTGATTTGATGGTTATTTAACGGTTAAAATCCTATTACCAAAACAAAGATTAATAGACCCCGGCGGAATTAAAATCCATCGGGGTGTTTTTCTAGAATCCTAATTTTGTTTTTATTTCTTGCGGGATAGCGTTTTTATGAATCATTATCGCAACGGTTTTAAGTCGTACATATGACTCGCTCATATACCAGTAACCGTCGTACTTTTTATCCTTCGTGCCCCAAGAGTTCTTTGTGTAATAATATTTAGTTCTATTCTGGTCTTGTGCCAGTCCGGTTAAATGCATTAGGTGGTCGTCCGTTGTAGTGTAATTATCAAAGGTTGTTTGCCTCATTTCCTGAGTGATCGTTTTTTCTTTAGCCGGAACTTCTGATTTTTCTTCTTCGCCCTCTTTAATTTCTACCGGGTCTAAAGGAACAATTGCAACCCCCTTTTTTCTATCGAAGTCTTTTTCGCTTACATCACCATCCCAGCAAACCGAGTATCCATTTGAAAGAGCATAATCAATTATGGCAATCAATTCATCTATTGGAACATTGTAATACTTGTCCTTACTCCAGTTATCGGGAATTTCCAGGTCGAATGTTGAATAGAACGGGCGATGGGAATATGATGTTAACTCAACATAATCATCTGCATTAAATCCGAGGGATTCCACAAAAGTTTTTGGAGAATAATTTTTTCCCTGGTATGTAAACTCTTCAACCGGCTTTCCTAAATAAATATTAAGCGCGGAATCAAAAACATTTTTCCAGAGCGGGGTAATTTTTCCTCCACGATTCTTTTTTACTGCATCAACAATTCCTTCCAGCACCGATGCCATTTCTCCGTGATTGTGTTCCTCTTCTCCAATGTTCATTCCTCTGTAAAATTCTTCCGGAATAAACCCAAATTGTTTTACAACATTTGTTACATCGTGCGCCTGTCCGCCAACACCAAAATTGTAGGAACCATGATACCGGATATATTTTTCTGCCTTGTCAGGATAAGCATACCGAACAAACCACATCGGAGAAAGTATATGCTCTCCCTTTCCCATTCTTATTAACTCTGTTTCTATAAATGATGTTGTTGCAAAAGACCAGCACGTTCCT
>JAGXSM010000148.1 GCA_018333725.1 Melioribacter sp.
CGACACTTTTTCCGGGGTTCTTTGTTATCTTGTTGGGTCGAGCATGCTCGACCCCTACATAATATTATTACTTAACGTTTAGGTCAAATGACCACAGGAGACTAAATTTCATTTACACAAAATATTTTACAGACTCTTTTCAGAATCATCCAATATTTTGCTTAATCAACTTTTGCCACCTAATTATCCGGTGAACCCTTTTATTCTTGATCAATGTTTTAAGTTTCTCTTCCGGAATCCAACCGGAAGGCTAAATCATAAAGATTTTTCATCGTTCTATCATCTTTCCCCCTTCTTTTTGTTATTAAATTATTTTGAGGAGTATTACGGGTATGCCGGTTATTTGCTGCGGGTATAAGAGAGAAAAACCGAGAAGCTGCTTGGTAATATTTAATTTCCGGAGGTTCGTACAACACTCCGAATTATTTTCAATTCTACACTACACGATTTATAATAAAAGTCAATTGAATTCGTAATACCGTAATTTCACTTTATTTGTGCGGTATATTCGCGTAGGGAAATAGTCTGGGTTATCAACCGGTTAAAACAAGAGGTCCCAACGTTAAGAAAGAACTTCTCTTTTACTTATATGCTGAAAATTTTCCCAATATCTCAACTGAAAAGTAATTTTAAAAAAATACTTTAATTATTCGCTTTTTCAAGCAGTTTTATTGAAAATTGCTTTGGAGTAAAGTTCGGTATACTTTTCGGCAGAGCGCTTCCAGGAATAATCTTTGCTCATTCCATTAAGTTGAATTTTTTTCCATACATCTTTAAGCTGGAAATCATTAACCGCTCTTTGAACGGAATGAATTAAAGCGTTGGCTGTGTAATCATGAAATGAATATCCGGTTCCGATCTCTTTGCCCTGAGCAAGAAACTCATTCCAATCCTGAACCGTATCTGCCAGCCCTCCTGTTTTTCTAACAACCGGGACGGTGCCATATTTAAGTGAATAGATTTGATTTAATCCGCAAGGTTCGTAATGAGAGGGCATTAAGAAAATATCTGCGCCCGCTTCAATTAAATGTGCAAGCTCGTTATTAAACCCGAAGTAAACAGAAACTTTGCCGGGGTAATGATTTCTTGCATGCTGAAACATCTCTTCGTATTTATATTCACCGCTGCCGAGTATAACCCATTGCGCATTGAGTTCCATCAAGTGGTTAAGTGCGTAAGCAATTATATCGAATCCTTTTTGAGCAACCAGTCGGGATACTATTCCAATTAGTGGAACATTATCATCAAAAGGAAGATGCATGTGGTTAAGAAGATATTTTTTATTCTTCAATTTACCGGACAGATCGTGTGCAGAATATTTATGCGGAATGAACGGATCGGTTTCGGGATTCCATAAGCTGTAATCAACTCCATTAAGGATTCCATAAAAATCATTTTTTCGTTTTGATAAAGAGTTTTGCATGCCGCAACCGAATTCTGGCGTTAATAATTCCCTTGCATAAGTTTCGCTTACAGTGTTAATAACATCTGCTGAATAAATACCGGTCTTAAGAAAATTTACACCGCCTTCGTATTCTCCAATTCCGCCATGTAAAAAATATTTTTCATTTATTTCTGCTTTCGCAAATGCTCTTTTTGCAAACCTTCCTTGATAAGCAACATTATGAATCGTTAAAACAGATGCGGTCCCATCAAACATTTTATCCCAGGAATAGTTGTCCTTAACAAGCAATGGAACAAGCGCTGTCTGCCAGTCATTACAATGAATGATATCCGGTTTCCACTGCAAGTGTTGAATTACTTCAATTACTCCCTTTTGAAAAAGAATAAACCTTTCGTCTTCGTCAAAATCGTTTGTATAAATTCTGAACCGGTGGAAATAGTGAGGACAATCGATAAAATAGATCTCTACATTAGAATCCGGCAGATTAGATTTATGAACATGAACAGAATGAATCCGTCCATCAACCCGGACGGGAATCTCGCCTAAATCCCATTGATAATGTAATCCATATTCAACTTCGCCAAAGGTATTATACTTTGGCATAAAGACTTTAACTTCGTGGCCGAGAGCCGAAATTTCTTTCGGAAGGGATCCGGCAACATCCGCCAATCCGCCGGTTTTTGCATAAGGAAATACTTCACTTGAGAGAAAGGCTATCTTCATATTAAATCAGAATTAATTGTCGTTCAAAAATAAGTAAAAGAAAATTCAGGATGCCGTCAATTATGCAATTTTAATTCTTACATCCACCGCATGAAAATTGTTGTCAATACTTACTATTAGAGGATTCAAATCAAACTCCGAAATGTTGTTGTTTTCAATCATCATCAATGCACACGTCTTAATAATTTCCTTAAGCTTCTTAATATCCGCTGGAGATTCCCCTCTAACACCTCTAAGTATTTTCCCGATCTTTGTTTCGTCTATCATCTCTTCAATATCTTCACCACACAAATAGCATGACCTCATTGATGTATCTTCGAACACTTCAACATATTTACCGCCGGAACCGAACATTATCACCGGTCCGAACGATGGATCGCGGAAACCACCTATTAGTAACTCGTGCTTAATTGATATCTGGGGTTGAATCAAGAACTCTTCTACCTGTACTCCGTTCTTAATAAAACTATTTTCTATTTCTTTTGCTTTGAAGAGCAGTTCTTCTTTTGAATTAATGTTAAGTTTAACGGCATCAAGTTCGGATTTATGAATTACATCTCTGCTTATTCCTTTTATAACGAGCGGATAAACTTCCGGCTTGTAAAATTTCAGGTCTTCTGATTTAACAAAGTTTTGTTTAACGAGCGGTAGTTTATATTCGCTGCAAATTTTGCTTACTTCATAAGTCGGCAAAAATCCTTTTGAGAAATCTTTTTTGACGGGTCCCTTTTTTGAAATCAATTCCAGATATTCATTTTGATTCTCTTGAATTTTCTTCTTTGACATGGAATAGAATAACATGTTAGAAAGAATTTCCGCCGGGTCTTCGGGATTTTTAAATAATGGAAGTTTTTTAATTGATTCATGCCGGTACTTATTCCAGAACTCAGGTAACGGCATTGCAACCTGAAGGATCGGATTCCCGCATTCAATTGAATAGACGCTTTCAATCACTTCAAAGGGTGAAACCATAACCGGTTCAACAAAAATTGAAATTACAGCATCAACATTTTCATCAGCGGCAACAATTTCATTTACTTTTTTATAAACCTCTGCGTTACCGCCCGGCAATAAATCAACCGGATTAGAAACGCTTCCTTCTGGATGGACAATCTCTCTTAATTTATTCTTTGTGTGCTCAGAAAATTCAGCAAGCTTAAGTCCTTCCTTTTCAATTTTATCAACGCAAAGAATAGCAGGACCACCGGCGTTTGTAACAACAGCAATTCTATTTCCAGTTGGAAGCGGAAAATTTTCAAATCCTTTTGCTGTGTTAAAAAGTTCATTCAAGTTATCGACCCGTATAATACCAAATTGTTTAAGGAGTGCATTGATAATTTTATCGTTACTGCTAAGTGCGCCGGTGTGGGAAGATGCGGCTTTCATACCGCTTTCTGATCTTCCGGCTTTCAGTACAATGGAGGGCTTTGTTATCTCTCCCTTAATAAAAGGTAGAATAAAATTTTCGCCGTTGACAAAACTTTCCAGATAACATGTAATTGTTTTAATATTATCGTCGCTTTGCCAGTAGCGGACAATATCGTTTTCGTTAATATCCGCTTTATTACCAACGCTTATGAAGTGAGCAAATTTGATATCGGTTTCTCGCAGTGAATTAAGAACCGCAGCGCCGAGAGCACCGCTTTGAGATAAAAATCCGATTGCGCCGCACTCGGGTTGTTCTGCTACAAATGTTGCGTTCAGCTTTGTTTCTTCAAGTGTGTTTATTGCGCCCATACAATTCGGACCAACAAGCCGTGCGCCCGCATTTTTAATCTTCTCTAAAATTCTTTTCTCAAGCTCTTCGCCCTCTTTTCCAATCTCTTTGAAGCCGGCAGTAATAAGAATAATTGATTTAACATTCTTGTATAACAAAGAATCGATTGTCTGCTCTGCAAACTGTTTGGGTACAACGACAATCGCGAGATCGATCGGTTCGCTTATTTCCTCAATTGTCTGATAACATTTGTAGCCAAGTATTTCAACCGCCTTAGGATTTACAGGAAAAACACTTCCTTTGTAACCGTAAACCTTAATTGTTTTTAATAATTCGTAACCAATACTTTTTTCTTTTGTTGATGCACCGGGAATACAGATTGTTTTGGGATAGAAAAAATTAGATATTGAATTCATGTTGAACCCTGATAAGAAAAAAATCATTATCAAATAGAAATCCGCTGAGCAAAAATAACTATTTAATACCTGGAAATGTAGAGAGTATAGATTATTGAAAAAGCCAATTGCTTATTATTGTTTGTCCAGAATCCGTCATAATTGATTCGGGATGGAATTGAACACCGCGCACATTATAAATTGTGTGCGATAACGCCATAATAATATTGTCTTCGGAAACTGCTGTTATTTTTAAATTGGATGGAAAATTCGTGTTTGATACAAACCACGAGTGATAAAGTCCAACGTTTATTTTCTTTGGAATTTTCCGAAACAAGGGTTCTTTCTTATCGATAACATTTACAGATTTTTTAATTCCATGAACAACGTTTTTGTGGTTAATAAGTTTTGCACCGTAGAATTCCCCTATTGCCTGATGACCGAGACAAACACCAAATATACTCTTATCTTTTTCGTACATCTTAAGTATTTCGAACATGATTGGAAAATCTTGCGGCAAGCCGGGTCCGGGCGTAAATAGTATTTTATCAAAACGATCAATCCCGTCAATTACTATTTTATCGCTTTTCATTACTTCAAAATCATTATAGCCGATTCTTCTAATCAATTCAACCAGATTGAAAGTAAATGAGTCGTAATTATCTACAATTAGCAATTTCATTTGTGCGATTTTCATAAATTAGCTACCGACTAATATAATCTTAAGAATGGAAAATAAAAGCAGTGCAATAGAATTAATGAATGAGTTTGGAAGAAAAAAAATTCCTTTTCTGTTTATTATAGATTTTGAAATGGAGAGTCCGCATGTCATAAAGCTCGCCGAAGTCGATGTGAACAAAATTCTTTACAATGTGAATGAAGCGAAGAATTACAATCGGGGGTTAACCACAACCAAAGAATTGTCTTTTAAGAAATTGCCGCCAAGCTATGATGAATACAGTTATGCTTTCAAAATTGTAATGGATCACATCAAAGCCGGGAATACTTATCTATGCAATCTTACATTTCCAACCGGTATAGAAATTAATTTTAGCTTGCTTGAACTTTTTTATGCGAGCCGCGCAAAATATAAGCTTTATTATGATGATCAATTTATAGTTTTTTCGCCCGAATGTTTTGTTAAGATTGAGAATGGAAAGATTTACTCATTTCCAATGAAGGGAACGATTGATGCATCAATACCAAATGCTAAAGAGAAAATTCTATGTGACGAAAAAGAATTGGCAGAACACACAACAATAGTTGATCTGATACGGAATGATTTGAGTATAGTATCGAGTAATGTGGTTGTTGAAGAGTTCCGGTATGTTGAAGAGATAACCACAAACCAGAAAAACTTACTACAGGTAAGCTCAAAAATAAGCGGCGAATTGCCGGAGAACTTTCCTTCGCAAATCGGTGACATTATTTTTAGTATTCTTCCGGCCGGATCAATAAGCGGCGCACCTAAAAAGAAAACGGTTGAAATAATTAAGGAAGCGGAAAATTATAAACGCGGTTTTTATACTGGGGTATTCGGAATATTCGACGGTAATAATTTAGAGAGTGCGGTTATGATCCGCTTCATTGAAAAAGTCGAAAATCAGTATTACTTTAAGAGCGGCGGTGGAATAACTTTTCTGAGCGATCCTTCGTCAGAATACAATGAATTAATTGATAAAGTCTATGCCCCTATTATTTGAGACAATAAAAGTTTTAGACGGCAAGCTAATTGATATCGGTTACCATAACGACCGGCTCAACAGTTCGCGCAAAATTCTGTTTGGTATAAATCAAATTGTCTTTCTGGAAGAGATAATTAAAGTGCCGCAAGAATATTCATCGGGACTTGTAAAGTGTAAAGTCGTTTATGATGCTTCGATTAAAGGAATAAGTTTTGCAAGATATATCGTAAAGCCAGTAAATAGGCTAATAGTTGTTGAATGCGACAGTATTGATTACGGTTATAAGTATTCCGACCGATCAAAACTTGATGAGCTTTTACAAAGCGCCGATTGCGCTTATGATGAAGATATATTAATTGAAAAGGACGGATTAGTTACCGACACATCATATTCAAACGTTGCTCTGTATGATGGAACAGAATGGATTACGCCGTCGCATCCTTTACTTGCCGGAACAAAAAGAGCAAAATTGCTTGATAGCGGTTTAATACGAGTC
>JAGXSM010000149.1 GCA_018333725.1 Melioribacter sp.
TAACTTATCGTGGGCTCTTTCTGCTGATCTGGATGTTATCAAATTATTACCGATTAATTTGCCCGGCAGTAATCTAAGGATTTCTTATATTAGAAATGAGCAGTCTACAAATCCAATCTTTTTACCGGGGACGGATATAAAAGTTGATGAAGCACAAAATGAAATGCGAAAGATTCTTGCCGAACAAAAAGTATCTGAAGAAATAATTGATGATGCAGTAGAAAATCTTAAAAGGGAAACTCAAACAATCAACGTTTCTGAAACATGGACACTATCCAATATTAGAATAAAAATTCCCACCGAGGAATGGTATATCAACGATATATTTAATAATCTAAGTTTCGGATTTAATTACAATAAAACTGCCGGTAGGTCGCCAACTGTTGAAACGAGCAATAGCTGGATCTGGAATGCTAATGCAAATTATTCAGTTGCACTAAGTAGGGATCTCTACTTCAAACCATTGGATATACCATTAATAGGAGATTTTATAGGACTCTTTTCAGACTATAAAGATGTAAAAGTTTATTTTGCACCGCAATCAATAACTGGTTCTGTAACAGCGAGCAGAAAAAGAAACTTTACTCAAAATAGAATTTTTGGTACCAAGCCAAATATTACAAGGGATTTTACTTCAACAAGAGGAGCAGGATTTAACTGGGCATTTACCGAAGGAGGATTTTTAAACCTCTCTCTTGCTTATAATTTTGATATCTCTTCCACACTTGCTTATTTACTAACTGTAGAAAATTTTGAAAGATCCGAAGGTGAAATATGGAACGATATATTCGGCGGTGCATTCTTTGGGCGGGATTTTAGTTATAAGCAAAGTTTTGATTTACGTGCAAATCCAAAATTACCTTCTATCTGGGATTTGAGTCGTTACCTTAGCATTAACACTTCATATTCTGCATCGTATAGCTGGCAGAATAATTTCCAGCAGGAAGAACTTGGAAGAAGCGCCGGTTATTCAAACAGATTTTCTGCGAGTTTGAATATTCGATTAAAATCTATTTTTGCACCATTGTTCCAGGAAACTACTCCCGCACCTCAGATTCAGCAACCACAGGAAGGTGGTAGAGGTGGAAGAAGAAGTCAAACTCAAAGAACCGGAACCGAAGAAAATAAGCAGTTACCTGTTACCCGCGATGTTGAAAGAGTTGGAGAGGTTCTCCCGGATACAACGATAGTAAAAGATTCTGTTGCTGTTAAAGATTCTAATATTGTTTTAGATGAAGATCTTGAAGTAAAAGAAGAAGGACCAAGTACATTAGATAAAAGTTTAGAAATTATTAAGTATGGTTTTAAGTGGTTGCTGCTCGATTATGATCAGATCTCTGTGAACTTTTCCCAGAACAGTACTTATTCGGGTGGAAGTCTGGAAGGTGAGGGAACAGGATTTAATAATTTCTGGGGTATAAAACAGTCGCCTTCTAAAGGTCCGTCAAGATTGTTTATGCTCGGTTTATCTAATGATATTGGGCCAAGGGCAATTAACGGAAATTTGATGGATAGTTATTCTCATAAGAATGATCTGGATTTCAAAACTTCACGACCTTTGTGGGAAGGTGCTCAAATAGATATTAACTGGAAAGTCGGTTGGGGAATAACGAAAAATATTAATATGCAGACCGATGAGTTTGGAAATGTTAAAATAACTAATTTAGTTTCTACTGGAACAATTGACAGATCATTTTTAACGTTACCGCCGGTATTCTTCTTATCGTTCCTTGATAATGGAATTAAAAAAGTTAGTGAACTATACGATAAAAAGGCAGCCGACCCAAATGCAAGTCTTGCAAATGCTTTTGTTGAAGGGTTCGAAACTATTTCTGTTATTTCTAAAATACCATTGATCTCTAAAATCTCTAAATATATTCCCCGTCCAAACTGGAATTTTAATTGGACAGGTTTGGAAAAATATTCCATTTTTAGTTTTGCTAAGCGCGTTACATTGCAACATGCTTATACCTCAAATTACAGCGAAGGATGGAAAATTAATCCCGACGGATTACAGGAAGTCCAATCCCAAAGAATTGATTACGGGTTCCAGCCATTAATCGGAATGACTTTACAATTCGAAAATCTTTTCGGTGGAAATTTCCAGAGCACTGTAAGGTTTTCTACAAAATCTGCATTCAGTCTCGGGGCTTCTACAAGAAATATTACTGAGTCGTTTAATCGTGATATTAATATCTCTGCAACTTATACCAAATCTGGTTTTGAGTTACCTTTATTCGGAATTTCATTAAAGAACGATATTGAAATTTCTCTATCCTATACAAGTGGAAAAACATCAAGCCTTATTTACGAGATGGATAATTTTAAAGAAGAAGGTAAGCCACAGGAAGGAAAGACGAACACAACTATTGAACCGAGAATTAAATATGTAATGAGTTCGAGAGTTACTTTAACAATATTTTATAGAAGAACAAGTATCGATCCGGAAGGAGCTTCGAGATTAATACCAACCGTTACAAACGAAGCTGGAATTGACCTTCATATTGCCATTCAGTAAAATTGAACACTATCTTCAGGATAAAATGAAAAGAAACAGAATTTTGTGGGTTGACGACGAGATCGAATTACTTCGTTCGCACATCATTTTCCTTAATGAAAAAGGATACGATGTTGATACCGTTACTAACGGTGAAGATGCGATAACAGAAGTAAGAAATAATTCTTTCGACCTCATTTTTTTAGATGAAATGATGCCGGGGTTGGGAGGACTTGAAACACTTGCTCAAATAAAAGAAATCTCGCCAAATATTCCTATTGTGATGATTACTAAAAGTGAAGAAGAATCCCTTATGCACGATGCAATTGGTAGTAAGATTAGCGATTATCTTATTAAACCAGTTGTTCCGTCCCAGGTATTGATGGTTTGCAAAAAGCTTCTTGAAAGTAAAAAAATTTCCGTAGAGTATGTTGCTAAAGATTACCTGAACGATTTCAGGGAAATTTCAAATCAGCTGTTATCGGGTCCCGATTTTGACGAGTGGATTGAAATCTATCTTAAACTTGTCAATTGGGATATGGAACTTGATACACATCCGGAAATAAATTTACGCCAGACACTTGTTGAACAAAAAAAAGAATGTAACCAGGAATTTTCTAAATTCGTTGAAAAAGAATATAAAAACTGGATCAATACGGTTGGTTCTGAAGATTCACCGGTTCTATCTACACAGGTTACTGAAAAGTATGTGCTGCCGTTTTTGAACAAATTTAACGGACCGCTATTCTACTTTGTTATTGATTGTTTGCGGTTAGACCAGTGGCTCTTAATGGAAAAGCATTTAATCAATTTATTTAATATCCAGAAAGATTATTATTATTCAATACTACCGACCGCAACGCCTTATTCACGTAATGCACTCTTTGCGGGATTATTTCCGTCTGAAATTGAAAAGCAATATCCCAACCTCTGGGGATCGATGAGTGATGACGAAAACAGTATGAATAAATATGAGAAAGATTTACTCCAGTTATTATTGAATAGAAAAAAGGTTCAGCTTAATAATGAATTGAAATACGTTAAGATAATTGATCCCGATGTTGGACGATCATTTGAACAGAATATTCTTTCTCACAAAAAAACTCATTTAATGGCGGTCGTTGTAAATTTTCTTGATATGATTGCACATGGAAGGTCCGATTCGCAAATACTAAAAGAAATTGCACCTGATGAATCGGCATACCGTTCGTTAACCAACAGCTGGTTTCAGCATTCATACCTGCTCAATGCATTCAGGGCAATTGCTACGATTCCAAAAGCTAAGGTTATTGTTACAACCGACCACGGAAGTATTAGAGCGATCCGCGGAGCAAAAGTTCTTGGTGATAAAGAAGCCTCTTCGAATTTAAGATTCAAGTTCGGAAGAAATTTAAAGGTGGATGAAAAAAGTGCAATTTTTATTAAGCAGCCGGCGGATTATAAACTTCCTAAACATAGTGTTGCTGTAAGTTATATTATTGCAAAGGAGGATTATTATTTCATTTACCCGACGGATTATCATAAATATCTGAGTTACTATAAAGATAGTTTTCAGCACGGTGGAATTTCTATGGAGGAAATGATTCTTCCTGTAATTACAATGGAGAGCAAAGCTTGATAAACCTTCCTTATGAAATTATTGTTGAAAGTGAAAAGGAAACTGAAAACGTTGCAAAATCATTTTCAGAAAAAATTTCACCCGGTGATATTATATTGCTAACAGGAAATCTGGGAAGCGGTAAAACTTTTTTTGTTAGAAGTTTTTGCTCAACTTTAGGAATAAATAATGTTTCAAGTCCCAGCTTCGCTATTGTAAACGAATATGAAGGAAATGAAAAGGTTTATCATTTCGATTTCTACAGGATCAAAAATCTAAATGAATTATATGATATAGGAATTGATGATTATACAAATGATGTTGAAGCAATAATTTTTATAGAATGGGCGGATTTGTGGAGGGAAGTTATTCCCCGGCATTATTATGAAGTACAATTCAATTTTATTGATTCAATTAAGAGAAAAATAACTATTAAAAAAGTATGAATACTGGTTTGCCAATATTAGGAATTGAAACTTCAGGTGAACTGTGCAGTGTCGCACTCATGGTTAACGATACAACTTTCTACGAAATTAATATTCTTGAGAAGCATGTACATTCCAGGAAAATACTTAACCTTATAGATATATTATTAAAAGAAGCTGGTATTGAATTAACAAAATTATCTCACATCGCTGTTTCTATTGGTCCGGGCTCTTTTACCGGATTAAGAATTGGACTTACTACTGCCAAGGGAATTGGTTTTGGAAGCAATCTTCCTATTGTCCCGGTTCCAACTTTTAATGCAATGTCTCTTCAGATTTCGGATTTTGTTCCGGCTAACTCAAACTTTGCAATTGTTAAGAATGCCAGTATGGATGATCTATATTTTGCAAGGTTTAATTACGATGAGAAAGGAATTCGTTCTATTAAAGAATTATCATTGGTGAAAAAAAATGAAGTCGAACAAATAATTACATCCCAGGAGTTAGTTTTTAGTGATGTAGATCTTAATATTCCTTCTAAAAAAGTAATTGGACCGGATGCTTATAATATTTGCAGATATTCTTATTTTTTTGGGAAGGATTTATTAACTTTTGACTACGATTATTTAGAACCATTTTACTTAAAACAGTTTTTAGCCAGGGTAAAACAATGAAAAAGTTGTTTATTACATTTTGCCTTATTGCCGTATCATTTTTATCGGCTCAGCAGTCAGTTCCTAAAATTATTTCATCGAATCCTGAACATAATTTTGGAGAGATTCTTGAAGGGCAGGTTGTTTCTCACACATACGAAATAGTTAATACA
>JAGXSM010000150.1 GCA_018333725.1 Melioribacter sp.
TATTTCATAAATACCTTCAGAAGTTATAACAGACGGAGATGATTGCTCCAACTTAATTGTATAAATATTTCCGACGCTGCTTTTTGTAGCAGTATAAGTTCCCGCATAATTAAGAATACCCCTGTTCTTATTTACCTGTTTTACAGTATAGGATTTGTTCGAATTAAATATAGCATAAATTGTATCCACGCCGCCTACAGATGCAAATATTGTGTTTAATAATGGAGCCACGTTATTTCCGGTAGAGATCCATGTTCCCACTATCGGATCAGTTGGAGTTGAGTTAGTTGGTGTTTCTTCTTCATCACTGCATGCCGAGAAGAATACAAAAGTTAACATAAGTAGAAGTGATAATAGCTTTTTCATAATTCCTCCTTAAGGATATTATTTGGTTGTTTGTTGTTTGTGTATTTCAAGAAGTTTCAGTTTGTTAATTTTACCTGCATCTGTTTTGGGAATTTCACTTACGAACTGAACGTACTTCGGTATTTTATATTTTGCTAAATTTCCTTTACAGTAGTTGATTATCTCTTCTTCTGTTGTCGTAACATTTTCTTTAAGAACGATATAAGCTTTTCCTACCTCGCCCCATTTTTCATCGGGTACACCAATTACAGCTACTTCTTTTACCGCATCATTTGTGTAGAGATACTTTTCAATTTCGGCGGGATAAACATTTTCGCCGCCGCTTATGAACATGTTTTTCTTACGGTCAACAACGAAGAAGAATCCATCTTCATCCTTACGGACTAAATCACCGGTGTGGAAATATCCATCACTAATTGATTCTCTTGTTTCCTTCTCCTTACACCAGTAACCCGGTGTAACAACGGGGGAGCGGAGCCAGAGCTCGCCAACCTCATTAATACCAACTTCTTTTCCGGCATCATCAACAATTTTCGTTTCGAAATAAAAGTTCGGGAATCCGATTGATCCCTTTTTGCTGATTGCATGATCCTGGTGAAGCGAAAAACAATTCGGTCCTACTTCGGTTAATCCGAATCCCTGACGAATTGGTATTCCTTTCTGATGCCAGATGTTTATCAGGGGAATCGGCATTGCAGCGCCGCCAACAATCGCATATCTTACACTTGATAGATCAGCTTCTTTGAAATAAGGAAGATCGCTCATCATCTGAAGCATTGTTGGAACACCAAACAACAGAGTTGTTTTTTCCTTTTCCATCAATTTCAATATCAGCTCAGCATCAAAGCTTTGAAGAATTGTATGTGAAGCACCATGGAACAGAAAAGGTGTGAACAACACATTCCATCCACCCGTGTGGAAAAACGGAGCGTAACTTTGTGTGTGGTCGTTGGAATTTATATCGAGGCGTAAACATGTGTTAACCGCATTCCAGAAAAGCATACGATGATTAATCATCACACCCTTTGATAATCCGGTTGTGCCGGCTGTGTAAAGGATCATTACAACATCATCTTCGGTAAATAATCTTGGCGGGGTGAAATCAATTTCTTCGGCATCGTCTGATAAAAATTTTGTGATCTCTTCAATGCTTTTTTGAACCGGAATATTTTTTAATGTCTGAAGCTTTTGTGATTGTTCTTTGTACTCCGATTCGTAGAAAAATATTTTTGGTTCTGCATCGCCGATTAAAATATCCAACTCTCTTGGTGTTAATCTGAAGTTAAGCGGGACAAGTATTGCGCCTGATTTGACACATGCAAGAAAGAGTTGAACATATTCGGTTCTGTTCTTTGAATAGACAGCAATTCGATCCCCGATTTTAACGCCGAGCTCTTTAGTAAGATAATTCGCAAGTGCATTGGTTCTGGTATTGAACTCGCTAAATGACCATCTGAGATCGCGGCTGTGTTCACGTAAGAAAAATTTATCCGGCGTGTAATATGCCCACTTTGCCAGCCAATCAGTTTGAAAATTATGAAGCATTATTGAATCATCCTCTAATTAATCTTTTTGGTTTTGTAAAAAAGCAAAAGAGTAAATCCAACTATTAATGAAGCTATAATTGCCATAGCAGCAGCAACGCCGGGATTCTCACCGGTCGCTTTTGTAAATGGTATTCCGATCTTGCCGTAATAAAATGTAAAGTGAACTGCTATTGCCGTGAATGATGCCGCAAAAACAGAAATCTTAGTTGCATTCTTAAAAAACATTCCAAAGAAGATTGGAACGAATGCGGCGGAGAAATATGCATAAACTCCGTTCTGCGCAAATATTGCAACACTTAGTTTTGGGTTAACAAGCTGATCGTATGAAAGCAGAATAGAGATAATGGCAAAAACTACTATTACTATTTTATTAGTTAGTATAAATGATTTTTCGTTCCTTGCCGGATCGGAAGGATACAGATTCCCGAGGATCGGTTTTATAATATCTGTTGTTGCAGTGGTTGATATCGACTGAATCAATCCTTCAAGAGTTGAAATTCCGGCAGAGATTAATCCAAGCACTACTATTATTCCGAGGAACACTGGAAATTCCCGAACAACGTAGGCGGGAATAACTCCATCCATTTTTAATGCAGTATCATTGATCATTAAATCAGGGAATGCGATACGTGCATAAAAACCGGCGAACACAACCGAGAAGAAAATCATTTGTGTTATCGTTCCATAGATAAGATACTTGTTCACATCTTTATCTGTCTTAAGCAGAAGCGACTTTGTAATTATGTGCGGCTGGCATACAATTGCAACGCCTATAACAATCTGTGTAAATATAATTTCAAAAAAGTCTCTGAAAAGAAAACTCGATTCGTTAGTTGATTGCACAAGTTTAGAATCGATGCTGCCAAGTTTCTCAATAAAACCATGAACACCATTGCTAAAATGTTCGTAACCGGAACCGAGAAGAATAAAGGCTACTACCAGCATAATTATTGCCTGAACAGTATTTGTATAAACCATGGAGTTGGCGCCGCCGAACATCATGTATCCGAATACAAACACAACTACACCAATCAGCACATAAAGCTCGGGAACATTCAAGGACTTAGATAAAACTTTTGTAAGTCCGACAAGTATCAGTACAATAAACGTGATAAGCAGTAATGATAGAAAAGCGAAGAAGAGTGAGTAACCCTTACTCTTATAACGAGTTCCCATCCATTGAGCCATTGTTAATGCTTTAACACTCTCGCCGTGCTTGCGGAATCCTTTTGTAAGAACTATAAGCGAAATCATTGCGGCAACAGGATAAGCAATTCCAAATGAGATATAAGCGCTCCATCCGTAGAAGGCAATAAAACCCGGGTTAATAATAAATGTTGCGGCGCTTGTCATCGATGCAGCAAGCGCAAGTCCAACTGCATAAGGAGGGAATTGAACACTTCCAACAGCATAATCATTCATACTTTTTATTTTCAAAGCTCCGCGTATTACAAAGAACATTGTTATTGCAACATAGATCAAAATTAAAATCCACGAAGCAGTAATCATTCCGGATGAAGCAACGTCAGTCACTTTACACCTCTTTACAATTTGTAAATTGCATTTGCAAATGCGAGTCCGCCGCCCGATCCCATAAAGCAGACGATCTCGCCCGTGTTCAATTTCTTATTCTGCATCGCGTCATCAAAAGCCATTGGTATACATGCCGAACCAGTGTAGCCGTATCTATCCATTATTGTGTGCGCTCTGTTTCTATCAACGCCCAGATTATCCATCGTTTCCCAGATAGTATTAATGTTTATCTGTGTAAAAAAGAAATGAGTAATGTCACTTGGTGAAATATTAATTTTCTCACACGATTCTTTAATCATCTTTGTCCACGTAGTGGGATTAATTTCTTTCGGAAATTTTTTAACAAATTTCAGAAGATGATCTTTTGAATCAACAACATTGTGATTAACCGGCATGTGAGTTCCGCCGGCATAAATTCCCATCCAGTCTGCATATTGACCTTCTGTATAAAGTCTGCTGGTTAGCTGCCCGCTTTCGTTGTTTTCAACGGACTTTAAAACGACCGCGCCGGCACCATCAGCAAAGAGCGTAACTGTTTTCTTGTCGGTCAGATCGAGATATTTACTCATCGCATATGCACCGATGACGAGGATGTATTTATAATTTTCATCTGCACGGATAAATTTGTTTGCTGTATCAAGAGCTGTAACAAATCCCGCACATGCAGTGTTAAGGTCAAAAGTTCCGGCGTTAACAGCCCCTATTCTATATTGAACAACAGAAGCAGTTGAAGGTGAAATATATTCAGGAGTATCAGTTGATATAATTATTAGATTAAGATCTTCTGATTTAACATCGGCACTCGCTAAAGCTTTGTTGGCTGCTTCAACACAAAGATCTGCAGTCGATTGATTCTCGCTGCACCATCTTCGTTCTTTAATAGTTAGATTGGTTTGAAGCCATGTATCAACATCTTCACCAAGCAATTCATTGAAATATGAATTTGGTAAAACTCTTTCGGGTGCATAGCTTCCGCTGCCAATAATAACGCTGTTTCTCATCAGGTAATTACTCCGCCGTCAATACTTAATACTGTTCCATTTATGAATGATGCTTCGTCGCTTGCAAGGAAGAGGTAGCCGTTTGCAATATCTTCCGGCGTACCTAATCTTCCCAGTGGTGTTTTCTCTTTCATCATGTTGATTATTTTCTCCGGCATCGAAGCAACCATTTCGGTAGCGATAAATCCCGGAGCGATTGCATTAACGTTAATTCCTTTTCTGCCGAGCTCTCGCGCCCAGACTTTTGTCATTCCAATAACACCGGATTTGGTTGCAACGTAATTGGTCTGACCGAAATTTCCGTAGATTCCCACAACTGAAGTTGCGTTAATAATACGTCCGTATTGTTTCTCAATCATGAATGGCGCAACACATTTTGTGCAGTTGAATACGCCGGTCAGATTCACATCGATCACCTGCTGCCATTGTTCCGGTGTCATCTTTGCAAGTGTTGCATCGCGCAAGATCCCGGCATTATTAACAAGTACATCGATCCGTCCGAATTGTGCAATGACAGATTGAACGGCTTTTTCAACCTCATCAAATTTTGCAACGTTGACTTTCATGTAAACCGCTTTACCCTTGGGGGAGAGCTCATTCGCAAGTTGATTTCCTTTGTTATCATCAACATCCCAAATAACAACATTTGCTCCTTCGTCAATAAATTTAATTACGGTCGCTTTTCCAATTCCCTGAGCGCCGCCCGTTACGATTGCAACTTTGTTTTCAAGTCTTTTCATTTTAATGCCCCATTATGTTTTTAACGTTTGAAAATTTTAAAACGATCTTTCAATAGAAAAAGTGTTTTTGCCAAACCGCTTTTTCATTTATAAATTTTTTCCCTTGCTGTAATCCACTCCGCCAAAAAATTTCTGTAATGTTGTTCCATCAATACATAAAACGATTCCATTTCATCCATGCGTTGTTTCAGTGTGACTATTTCACCTGACTTTACATTCTTCACAACTGATTTAAGCTGTTTTGCTATTCTGACATTATTCTTTATCAGTTCGAGATTATTCCTGAAAGCATTCTCAAAAATCTCCGGCTCAATCTCGTAGAAATCCTGGCGGTTATTTTCAGGCGACCATGCTTTTCGTATCAGCTTCCTATCGCGTAAACGCTTTAGAATCTGGCTTACAGGTCCCTTGCTTCTGTGCAGGTATTTAGAAATATCGCCAAGTGATAGAGGTTCTCCGGAATAGATTAAGAGTGCAACAATGTGTCCCATCAGTTTATTCAAACCAAATGATTTGTA
>JAGXSM010000151.1 GCA_018333725.1 Melioribacter sp.
GTGGGCGGCGAGGGATTCGAACCCCCAAAGGCGTTTGCCAACGGATTTACAGTCCGCCCCGGCTCTCCAACTCCGGCGTCCGCCCGGACAAATTTCACCCACTAATTCAAAAAGCGAGCTTCAAATATAGAAGGGTATAAATAAAAAAGCAAGAAATGTTCTATAAGAATTTTAGAATTTTTAATGACCCCACAATTCCCTATCCAGACTTCGGTATTGTATGGCTTCACTTATATGGTTTGGTAAAATGTTCTCTGTACCTTCTAAATCAGCAATTGTTCTGCTTACTTTAATAATTCTATCGTATGCTCTTGCCGATAAACCTAAGCGTGTCATTGCCATTTTTAGTAATTCCTCCGATGCCGAATCAATTTTACAATACTTTTTCAATTCTTTAGTTCCCATATCTGCATTACAAAAAATATGTTTTATGGATTCAAAACGTTTATGTTGAATCCCCCTTGCATTCACAACTCTCTTACGTATCTCTTCCGATTTCTCTCCAACCGAACTGGAAGTAAGATCATTGAATTTAACCGCCGGGACTTCAATGTGAATATCTATTCTATCTAATAATGGCCCTGAAATTCTTGACATGTATTTCTGAATCTGAGCAGTATTACAAGTACATTCTTTATTTGGATCTGTAAAATAACCGCATGGGCAAGGATTCATTGCAGCAGCAAGCATAAAGTTAGCTGGAAATTCAATCGACATTTTTGATCGGCTTATGGTTACTTTGAAATCTTCAAGGGGTTGTCTTAATACTTCGAGAACATTTTTCTTAAACTCCGGCAATTCATCAAGGAATAAAACACCATGATGAGAAAATGATACTTCTCCAGGTCTGGGAATTGAACCTCCACCAATTAAAGCAGCGTCGGATACGGTATGATGCGGACTTCGGAAAGGTCGTTCTGTAATCAATGCTTTGTCTTTAGGTAATATACCAGCAACCGAATGTATTTTTGTAGTTGCCAATGCCTCATCAAATGTTAAAGGAGGTAATATAGAAGGGAGTCTTTTAGCAAGCATCGTCTTTCCCGAGCCGGGAGGTCCTATCATTAAAATATTATGCCCACCTGCTGCAGCAATTTCGAGTGCGCGTTTTACATTTTCCTGACCTTTTACATCAGAAAAATCCAATGCATATGTATTAACCTGAGCAAATATTTCATCACGATCTGTTTTTACCGGCTTATAATTCGATTGGTCACTTAAATAATCCACTACTTCATTAAGCGATTGAAGACCAAATACATCAATTCCTTCAACAATGGAGGCTTCTTTCACCGAGTCCATTGGCAGTATTAATTTATCAATTCCAATTCTTTTTGCTTCAACAGCAATCGGTAGTGCTCCTTTTATTTTTCTAAGTGAACCATCTAATGAAAGTTCTCCGAGGAATAAAACTTTTTCCAGTGCATCATTATTTATTGACTCGTTAGCAGCAAGAATACCAATTGCAATTGGTAAATCAAAAGCACTTCCCTCTTTCTTAATATCTGCCGGAGCTAAGTTTATTGTAATTTTTTTTAGCGGGAATTCGAAGCCTGAATTTTTTAATGCGGCGGTAACTCTTTCTCTGCTCTCTTTAACTGCGTTATCTGGTAATCCGACTATTGTTATTGAAGGAAGCTGTTTCTCACTATGAGTTTCAACTTCAACAAGGTAAGCATCAATTCCGAATGTTGCTGCAGAGAGAACTTTTGAAAACATTTCAGTTCATCATCAATTTGAATTGAAATCTAATAAAAAAAATATTAGAACGAAACTTTAATATTTGCGATTGTAAACAAAAAACCCTTTCGGCTGAGAGGGTTAATTATATTTTTTATATAATATTCTATTTGAAACTACGTAAGAATTCGAGTCTATCTTTTAATTGATCGACGGGAATAAGCAATTTGTCTTTCCCATATATTGCATCATCACGGTTTGTAAAAACTAGTTCATAATCTTTACTCATAACAATTGCTTCTTCGGGACAAACCTCTTCGCAAAAACCGCAGAAGATGCAGCGCAACATGTTAATTTCAAATTTTTGCGGATATCGTTCTTTTTCTAATTCAGTTTCAGCAGCTTGAACTTCTATGGCAAGAGCAGGACAAACACGTGAACATAATCCACACGCAACACATCTTTCAACGCCGTTATTTTCCTGAACAAGAACTGGTCTTCCTCTATACGATGCTGGTGGTTCAAACTTAACTTCGGGATATTCCATTGTAACTTTAGGACGAAGCATGTTCTTAAATGTAAGAATCATCCCTTTAGCTATTTCTACAATGTAAATCCTTTCAAAAAAATTTAGATCCTTTTTTCTTTTTTTATTTGCCATAAACTGCCTTAAAATTTTTTTTCTATTATTAAATCATTTTACAAGTTAAATAACATAATTAGAACTGTAACCCACACAATGTTTAAGAGTGCGAGAGGGAACATAACCTTCCACCCGATATTCATGAGTTGATCGTATCTAAATCTTGGTATTGACCATCTTACCCATAAGAACACAAATAATATAAAAATAGTTTTGAAAATAAATGCTCCAACTTGCAGAATAACAGTAAGAGTTTCGCTAAGACCAAGTTTATCGATATAAGGTATTTGCCAACCGCCAAGATATAATGTTACAATCATACAACTTGCAATTATCATGTTAGCATATTCTGCAAGAAAGAAACCGGCAAATTTAAACGATGAATATTCAGTATGATAGCCACCAACCAGTTCAGGTTCTGCTTCAGGTAAATCAAATGGTAAACGGTTTGTTTCTGCAAATGCAGAGACTACAAATGTTATAAATCCGATTGGCTGAAGAATTATATTCCACATCCATCCGTATTGAGCATTTACAATATCTATTGGCCGAAGCGACTCTGCAAATAAAATTACACCGGCAATCGAGAATCCCATCGATACTTCATAAGAAATCATCTGAGCCGAAGATCTAACCCCGCCCAATAAAGAATACTTGCTACCAGAAGACCAACCTGCAAATGTAATTCCATATACGCCGAGTGACGTTAATGCAAGTACGTAAAGGATTCCAATATTTACATCAGCAACAACTAATTGAATATCGTAACCGAAAATATTTACAGATGGACCAAATGGTATAACAGCATAAGTTGCAAATGCAACAAATAAGGCAATGAACGGTGCAAGTGTATGAAGCGGTTTGTTTGCCGCATCAGGAATTATATCTTCTTTAACCAATAATTTAAAAACATCGGCAAATGGTTGAAGTAATCCCCTATATCCAACACGATTGGGACCAAGTCTGTTTTGAACCCAGGCACTTACCTTCCTTTCAAAATAAACGAGGTAGGCAACTGTTAAAAACATAATTGTAACAACAATCAGGATTTTAATTAAGGTGATGATTAAAATTTCCCAAATACCCATTTCATTTTCTCCGATTAAACAGCAACAGTCTTTTAAATTTTTATTTGAGAGCCGAGTTCACCAATTACTTCATAATCTAAGGAGTTAAATTCCTCAATACTTTTTGCAATATCGGCAAAAACATCTTCCGCCATTTCATATTTTATTTTAAAATTCATTTGTGAAGAAATAAGAGAAAGAATTTTCCATCCTGGTTTTGCATCATATTTATGACCTTGCATCCATCTATCGAATTGAGTACCGAACTTATCCCACCGGCTCATATTCATTCCATCCAGTGCTCTATCCATTTCAACTGTGGAAACTGCAGGTCTGATTCTTTGAACTCTTCCCTGGAAGTTAACAAATGTTCCATTCTTTTCTGCGTAAGCAGATGAAGGGAAGATAATATTGGCTAACCGGGCGGTCCTATTAAAGTTGGTAGCATGAACTATCAATAGATTAAGCTTCTTTAGAGCTTCTTCCCATTCACTATTTATGGAAGCAAGATCATCTTCCATAACATAGAGAGCTTTAATTTTCCCCTCTTTAATAGAACGGAGAATACCTTCAAGGTTTATTCCGTTTTGAGCAGGTTTTACACCAACTAATTTTGCTCCAAGTGAATTTGGAGTTTTATCTTCTCTTATTAATATTTCATCCTGATCACCCGGAATTGTATGTTCAGCAAAATCGATATTACTTACGCCTAATGCTTTTGCTAACTTAACCATAGTAAAATTATCTTCGCATGTTGCAAATGGTGAACCGATGAATGCAATTTCGTTCCCTTTATATTCCTTTAAAAAATCAGCTGCCTTCGAAATAGCATATAACCAA
>JAGXSM010000152.1 GCA_018333725.1 Melioribacter sp.
TGAATTAACTGCTGCTGCAATTGCTAATGCAATTACAAATGCAACCGGACAAAGGTTTTTCAACCTTCCTATTAACATTGAAGAACTTCTTCTAAGAAAGAAATTATATCCTGAAAGTCTGAAACGGGGAAGCACATCATGATTCCCGTTAAAGAAATATTGTTACCCAAAACTGTTGATGAAGTTTGCAGACTGCTTCAAAATAATAACGGCTTATCAAAAATTATTGCCGGCGGAACAGATTTAGTTCCCGGATTTCATATTGAATCTCCCCGGTTTACTAGTATTGAAAGGTTGATTGATATTAATAATGTTAACGAATTAAAAACAGTTTCGGTCGTTGACGATCATATTTCTATCGGATCAGCAATTTCATTTTCGGAATTAATTTCTAATCCTGTGATAAATGAAAAACTACCTTTGCTTGCAAAAGCGTCCCGAACAATAGGAAGTACACAGATAAGAAATCGCGCAACACTCGGTGGAAATTTTATTAATAACGCACCATGTGCCGATAGCGTTGCACCTTTGCTTGTTTATGATGCAGAAATAAAAATAAAATCTTTCGCTGAAGAAAAAATTATGAAGCTTCAGGAGTTTCTTGTTAAGCCTTACGTAACAAGATTAAAGCCGGATGAAATTGTTACCAATATAATTGTTCCGAATCCGTCAGAAAAATTCAGAGGTGATTTCTATAAGCTTGGAAGAAGAAGAGCAGTTTCGATAAGTAGAATTTCGCTGGCAATCCTACTTGATGTAAACAATGGATTAATCAATGAAATGAGAATTGCAAGCGGTGCGGTTACGCCGATAGGTTCTAGATTTTATGATGTTGAACAGTTTGCAAAAGGAAAATATTTTAGTGATGAATCAATAAAAGAAATTGCGATTAAACTTGGCGATCGAATTTTGGAAGTATCCGGAATTCGCTGGTCGAGTGAATATAAAATTCCAGTTGTTCAGCAAGTTTGTTATCAATTGTTAAAGAAAATAGAACGCGGATAGAATCTGATCTAACGGATTACCGCGGATAAATCTGCGTTAATCTGCTGAATCCGCGTCATCTGTGTTCCATCAAGTGAGTTTATGGAAATACGATTTACATTAAATCATAACAATGTTACAGTGGTGGTTGAACCAAATCTACGCTTACTTGATTTGTTGCGCAATAAATTCAATTTAACCGGAACTAAGGAAGGTTGTTCGATTGGTGAGTGCGGCGCATGCACAGTAATAATGAATGGTAAAGCAGTTAACTCATGCCTTGTGCTTGCCGGTCAATGCGAAGGTGCTGAAATAATAACGATTGAAGGAATTGACAAAGATGGAAAACTTCATCCGCTTCAGGTAAATTTTTTGAAGAGCGGAGCGGTTCAATGCGGATTCTGCACACCGGGAATGATTATGTCAGCTTATGCCTTGTTACTTGAAAATCCTAATCCCACCGAAGAAGAGATAAAAGATGCAATTGCCGGGAATCTTTGTCGCTGCACAGGTTATAAACAGATTATTGAAGCGGTTGAAAAATCTGCAAAGGAAGTAGAGAGATAAAAATGACTATGCAGCTTAATAAGACTGAATACAAAAAATTCTTTATTGAGATAAAAGAGAGAATAAATAAAGCACAATATGAGGCTCTCCGCAAAGTAAATAAAGAATTAATAAATCTTTACTGGGATATTGGAAAAAAGATTGTTGAAAAGCAATCAAATCTTGGCTGGGGGAAATCAGTTGTTGAAACACTTTCTGCAGATCTTCAAAAAGAATTTCCCGGAATAAGAGGGTTTTCGGCTGCTAATCTTTGGCGAATACGGAATTTTTATTCGGAATACTCAAATAATCTAAAACTCGCACCAATGGTGCGAGAAATTGGGTGGGCTCATAACGTTATAATAATAGAAAAATGCAAGGATGATCTTGAAAGAGCATTCTATATTAAAATGACCAAAAAATTCGGATGGACAAAGAATGTTCTTATTCACCAGATTGAAAATAAATCTTATCAGAAATATTTACTCAACCAGACAAATTTTGACGAAACGCTTCTGGCAAAATATAAACATCAAGCAAAGCTTGCAGTAAAAGATGAATACACTTTTGACTTTTTGGATCTTGGCGAGGAACATAGCGAACATGAATTAGAAACAGCGCTTATTAATAATATAAGAAAATTATTAATTGAGATGGGCGGCAACTTTGCTTTTATCGGTAACCAGTATAGGATAACTATAGGTAAGAACGAATATTTTATTGATCTTTTACTTTTTCACCGTAGGTTAAAGAGCTTATTTGCTGTTGAATTAAAAGTCGGAGAATTTAAACCGGAATATGCTGGCAAGATGCAGTTTTATCTTTCTGTGTTAAATGATAAAGTTAAACTTGAGGATGAAAATCCTTCTATCGGATTAATTCTTTGCAAAGATAAAGACAGATTAATAGTTGAATATGCATTGAATGATAGCAAACAGCCAATTGGTGTTGCTTCTTATAAAATTACAAATAAATTACCGGCAGAACTGAAAAAGTATCTTCCTTCGCCTAAAGAGATTTCAGAAATTGTTGAAGAAATGGAATTGATATAAAAACATTGAAACATCCGGGAATTTCATTGGCGTTTCGATCCAGATTTATCGTAGGAGATATCCTTTATGTAAATAAAAATGAGTACTTAGCTATAACATTTCTTATCAACACAAAATAATTATTTTCCTCATCGTTTTTATGAAAGTCACTGATTTCTTTAAACTCTCCGTTGATTTGTACAACAATCTTGTTTTCGTTACTGCCATTCAATAGGACAAATCCATTATTCTTGCTTTGGTTGAGATCATCTACAGATGAAAACAGAGTAAATTTATCTTTATATGGTGCCCCTTCATGCGGACAGAACGTCTCGCAGTTGCCGCATTCGTTGCAAAGCGAATCGATGTGAAGAATCTGATTTGCATCTCTGAAAGCCGGATGAGCAATTTTAATTTCAACGTTAGCACGGTTGGGACAAACATCAACACATTTATTGCAGATCGAATTACAACTCAGACAGCGCGATGCTTCCGCTTTCATATTGATTTTACTCCAATCAACTTTACCCTTTGCCGAATTAATATCGTTGATATTTGCATCAGGAAAAATATTCTTTTCAATAGAAAGGTAGTGCAAGTTTTCCTTTTTCAAAATTTCATCAGCCGCCTTTCTCCCATCGGCAATTGCTTCAACGACTGTAGCCGGACCTTTAAGCGCATCACCGCCTATAAATACATTCTCAATATTTGTCTCGTTTGTTAACGGATTAACGTCCGCTCTGTTCCTGACAATCTTAATATTGTTCGAATCAAGAATTTCAGTATCAACACTTTCACCGATTGCAGAAATTACTGTGTCAATCTCATGCTCTTCAAATTCTCCTTCAATTGGAATAACACTCCGTCGCCCATCTGGTTCCGGTTCGGACAGCATCATTTTCTGGCAAATTAATTTTCCGTTCGTAAAATCATAAGGAAGCATAAGTTCTTTCAATATTACACCGTCGGAAAGCGCCCCTTCAAACTCTTCACGGTCAGCCGGCATAAATTCTTTTGTGCGGCGGTAGATTAAATAAACATTTTCAACTCCATCGCAACGCATTGCTACTCGCGCACTATCCATTGCAGAATTACCACCGCCAATTACAGCAACATTTCTACCTAAATTAAGATTTGTGTTATGGTGATAATCCCAAAGAAAGTCGATCGCGTTTAATATTTCTTTATCCGATGAAATTTTTAGTTGATTCGACTTCTCCGCACCAATTGCTATGTAAATATATTTGTATCCCTCTGCTTTCAGCTTATTGACAGAAAATTGTTTTTCAACACCAAATATAAAACGTACACTAAATTGTTCGATGAATTTGATATCATTATCAATTGCCGATTGCGGCAGACGGAATTGCGGAAGAACATTCTGAACAATCCCTCCCGCTTTCATTTCCTTTTCAAACACTGTAACATCTAAGCCGGATTTTGCCAGGGAGTAAGCAGCGGAAAGACCCGATGGACCGGCGCCAATAACGGCTACTCTAATTTTATCGCTCTTAGATTCTTCAACAGAAAGATTTTTCATAAAACTATTATAACCGTTTAATGCAGCTTCTTTCTTTATGTCACGGATTTTTACCGCTTCATCATAATCAATTCTTGTACAGTGATACATACATTGATGATCGCACACATAACCTGTAATGTGAGGCAAAGGATTTTTATCCGTTATTACTTCGAGTGCTTCTTCATATTTTCCTTCGCCCACCAGCCGGATATATTCCGGTACATCCTGATGAATTGGACAAGCAACTTTACAAGGAGCGATAAAACAATCAAATGGATCAAGTCTGCCGGGTACTTTAATTGAATCAACAGTTCTAACTTCTTTACTATAATAATTGTCGGTCAACGCTTTTATGGATAACTTTTTTAATCTGATAAGATCAATTGCAGAATCTTCAGTAATCTGAATGTTTCTTATGGAATCAGAGATTTGTAGTAAACGATTGTATCCGCCCGGTTTCAAAAGTTCAGTTGCAAATGTAACAGGTCTAATTCCTGTTTTAAGAATATCCTTTGTATTATTAATTGAAGCGCCGCCCGAAAATGAAATATTTATTTTACCATTAAATTGCTCTGCAATTTTGTATGCGAGATTAATTGTAAGAGGGAATAGAGCTCGGCCGGACATATACATTTCGTTTCCCGGCATTTTCTGTTTTTTGTTTTTTACAGCAAGCGTGTTGGAAAGTTTTATTCCGAATTCTTTATGGTTATTATTTGCGAATATTTTAAGCCGGTCTATCATTGAAACGGCATCGTTCCATTGTAAATCATTTTCGAATGAATGTCTTTCGAGAAATACTTTTGTATAGCCGAGATGTTCTAATGTGTTTTTAACAAAATCGTAACCGAGAAGTGTCGGATTCAACTTAACATAAGTATGCAATCCCTTTTCCTTGATAAGATATTTAACAATTGATTCAATTTCGTTTGGCGGACAACCGTGCATCGTAGAAAGTGTAACAGAATTTGAAATATGGGGCGAAATGTTTTCAATTACTTTTATTAATTCCTTATTACCGCCCAATTTTTTTTGGACATAATCAATTATCATCTTCTTGTAATCGTTGAAACCGTCGGACAATTCTGCATTCTTTAATTGCTCGATAAACGTATCCATCCGTTCGGTTTTTATTCCTTCAAGATCATAACCGACGCTCATGTTAAAAATGAATCCGGGGTCATTAGATTGCGAAAGTGAAAAGTATTTTTTTATCAGGTGCAAAAGAATCCATGCTTTTAAGTATTCATCGTATGACTGCTCAAGTTTAAGTTCTTGAGACCATTCAACATTATATCCTTCGTCCTGTGCATCAATACATGGGCGCTCAATTTTTAGCTCATCAATTTTCTGTACTGTCTTTAATTCAAAAAATCTTCCGCCTGTTAAATATGCTGTGATAATGTTTTGTGTTAATTGTGTGTGAGGACCGGCAGCCGGACCAATAGGTAGCTCAAGATGATTTTCTAAAAATCTGAAACCGGCTGCATGTTTTTCTCTATAAAAATTTTCTTTCTTTATTCCGAAAATGCTTGAATGATATTTCTCCTCATTAAAGATCTGGTTGAGTAATTGTAATAATGATAAGGGTTTCATTACGTCGGGCATTGTAATACCTCAGTTAACAGATGTAAATATCTCTAATTATAGTTAATTTATAAACAGAAAATTTCATAATAATTAATTTATTCGGAAATAAAGAGATAAAAGAAAATGAAAGAAAAATTATTTAATGCCGTTGAAAACGAGAAGGGAAATCTTTTCGAATTAATTCAAAGATTGGTGCAGATAAAAAGTTATAGCGGAGAAGAGAAAGAAATTGTCGAGTTCATTGTAAGTAAAATGAAAGAATACGGATTTGATGAAGCTTATCACGATTCCTTCGGTAATGCAATCGGGAAAATTGGAAATGGACCGGTTAAAATTATGTACGATGCACATATCGATACAGTCCGGGTAACTGAAACAGAAAACTGGGTGCATCCTCCGTTTGCCGGGATTATTGAGAACGGGAAATTATA
>JAGXSM010000153.1 GCA_018333725.1 Melioribacter sp.
TTTCAGTCAGCAGGAAGGTTGTTCATGTACAACGTCGTAGTATGAAATAATTGATTCAACAACTTTGCGTGTAATTAATAAGTGTATCAAGGAAGGCGAACTTGATGATGCCAATGGGAAAGCTTTTGTAGTTGAAGGAAGCAATAATGCAAAGCTGCGTGTTCAATTCTTCTGGCCCTTCCGCGGCGATTACTGGGTAATTGAACTTGATGAAGAAAATTATCAGTATGCTATTGTTGGAACGCCAAGCAGAAAATATATGTGGATCCTTTCACGCAGACCTAAAATGAACGAAGAGATTTACAATTCACTTTTGCAAAAATCATCAGCCAAGGGATTTGATATTAGCAAACTCATCAAAACTGAACAGAACTATCCTCAATAACAAAAATTTTTATTGAGGACTATTTATTTATTCACTAAGTTGCACCCACTTCCAAATACTGCAAACAATTAATAATAAATATTTCCGGTTATTAAACCGGTATAAAGGAGAAAGTTATGACAGAACTATCGTCCTTGTTACTTCCGATAGTAGTATCGGCAGTTGTTGTATTTATTGTAAGCTCATTGATTCACATGGTACTTCCATGGCACAAGGGAGAATATCCACAAGTACCTGATCAAGATAAAGTAATGGATACTCTCCGCCCGTTCAATATTCATCCGGGTGAGTATATGCTTCCCCGCGCATCAAGTACAAACGAAATGAAATCACCGGAATACAAAGAAAAATTGAATAAAGGTCCGGTGATGATTCTAACTGTTCTACCTAACGGTGTGCGTGGAATGGGGAGATATTTCATTTTGTGGTTTGTCTATTCACTTTTAGTTGGCTTGTTTGCAGCATATATTGCAAGCCGTGCCTTGCCGCCGGACGCACATTATTTACAGGTATTCAGATTTGTTGGCGCGTCTGCATTTATGGGTTATTCATTTGCTTACTGGCCGATGTATATCTGGTATCACCGCTCACTAAGAACCACCATAACGTCAACTATAGATGGATTAATCTTCGCACTATTTACTGCTGGTGTATTCGGCTGGCTCTGGCCATGATAAAAAAATTATTCAGCCGCCCCTACTAATTACAGAATTAAAAAGGGGTGGCTGAGATTATTTATACTCTAATCCGCAATTTCATTTATCGCCCTTCACTTTTTCCATCAGCTCGAAGAATGGTTTGAAGAGATCAATAGGAACAGGGAAAATGGTTGTTGAATTTTTCTCTGCTGCAACTTCAGTTAATGTTTGGAGAAATCTTAGCTGTAGTGCTGCTGGTGATGAGCTGATAATTTTTGCTGCATCAGCTAATCGCTGGGATGCCTGATATTCTCCTTCAGCATGAATTACTTTTGCTCTGCGTGCCCTTTCGGCTTCTGCCTGACGAGCAATTGCTCTCTGCATCTCTATAGGTAAATCAACATTCTTAACTTCCACAAGGGAAACTTTAATTCCCCACGGTGCAGTATGGGTATCAATTGTTTCCTGCAAACGTTTATTGATCTTTTCTCGCTCAGATAACAGTTCATCCAATTCCGATTGCCCCAGCATACTTCTTAAAGTTGTCTGGGCAAGTTGAGAAGTTGCAAAGAGGAAGTTTTCCACCTCAACAATGGCTTTTTCTGCCTCGATAACACGGAAATAAATAACTGCACTTACTTTAATTGAAACGTTATCCCGTGTTATTACATCCTGCGAAGGGACTTCCATTGCTACAACGCGCAAACTTACTCGAACAATTCTATCTACAATTGGAATAAGAAATATTAAGCCGGGTCCTTTTGTGGGTATTAATCGGCCTAAACGAAATATTACCCCTCTTTCGTACTCTCGCAAAATTCTAATTGCGCTGGCAAGAATTATTATCACAAAAAAGATTACAATGAATAAAGTAGCTAAGCTTTCCGGTCTCATTTTACTTTCTCCTTACAAAATTTGTCTCCCTTCAAAAAAAATAATTATCTAAATTGAGTTTTTTTCTGCACAATAAGTTTCAGATTATTTATTCCCGATACTTCAACTTTATCGCCCTTTTTTATTTCCGCTTCAGATTCACTTTCCCAGATTTCACCATGAATCATAACCAGTCCGCTCATATTATTACCAGAGTCTGATAAAGCTACTCCTACTTCACCAAGTAATCCTTCTTTTCCTGTGGATGGTTTTTTACGTTGGGCAGCGATTCCTTTTCCTACTGCGAAAATAAAAAAGATGGCCGTTAGAATTGTTGAAGTGAATATAACACTCAGAGATAAGTGAACAAACTCATATGAAATATCTGTATTGATAAGCATCAATGATCCGATCAGAAAAGAAATTATTCCGCCAGCAGTAAGCAAACCATGACTAACAACTTTTATCTCCGCAATAAAAAGAACTATTGCAAATATTATTAATCCTAATCCGGCATAATTAATAGGCAGAGTATGAAGCGAATAGAATGCAAGTACAAGAGAAATAACTCCAACAATACCCGGTAATATTGAACCGGGATTACTTAATTCAAAAATCAAACCGTAAATACCAATCATCATAAGTATATAAGCAATATTAGGATCGCTGATAATATCGAGTATTTTCTGAATCGGGTTCATCTCTACAAAATTCAGTTCGGCATTTTTAGAATTTATTATTTTCAAGCCATCAGCGGTTTCAACTTTTCGTCCGTTAAGTTGAACGAGAAGACTATCCAGATTTTTTGAAATAAAATCCGCAATATTTTCCTTTACCGCTTCGGTTTCTGATAATGATAAACTTTGCCGAACAGCTTTCTCAGCCCACTCAATATTTTTATTTCGTTTTTCGGCAATACTTCTTATAAATGCCGCAGCATCATTTGTTGCTTTCTCCATCATAATATCGAGACTATCTTTTTTATTTGATTGTCCTCCTTCATTCATCATAACAGGATGTGCCGCGCCAATGTTAGTGCCTGGCGCCATTACAGCAAGATTAGCTGCAATAGTAATAAAGACGCCGGCAGAAGCTGCCTGGGCACCGGAAGGATATACATAAATAACAATTGGAATTTGGGATGATAAAAAATCGCTTACAATGATTCGTGTCGACTTGAGAAGCCCCCCGGGAGTGTTCAATTGTATTATAAGGCATTCGGCATTCTCTTTGTTAGCAGATTCGATGGCATCATGAATGAAATCCGTAACAACGGGATTAATTGCACCATCAATTTTGATTATATCTATCCTGGGTTTTGATGATTGATAAGGGAGAGAAAGGAGTAAAAAAATAATTGCAATTGCCGTTTTCATAACCAACTCTACTAAAACATTTCTTAATACTACTCAGATCAGATAATCATTAATTCGAAAACAGAATCATCAGTCACATGAAAAACTAAACAATTATTTCACAACTATCAATTGAAGAAATTTGTCCAATGCACAATTAGAATTTTTGATAATCTTCAAGAATAATATGCAGCATTCTTCTAAATATTATTTGCAGAAATTATTTTTCAATAATTGCAGCCCATCCGCCTCCAGGCGCAAGATAAATATTCATTTTTGCTTGATTGTTTACCGTCTCATATAACATTTTAAAATCATTCGCATTACGATCTGCGTTCATTCCATCTTGCCAGATATTAATCTTATATTCACCCTGAGGCAGAAATGAAAAATCAATAGTTAAATCCCGGGCAGTCCAATTAGTCATCGCACCGATGTACCATTGATTGCTGTTTCTACGTGCGATCAAAATATACTCTCCAATTTTTGCATCAAGAACTTTAGTGTCATCCCAAACGGTTGGAACCTTCGAAAGAAATTCCATGCACTCCGGTTCTTTGTAGTAATGAGTAGGATTATCTGCAAGCATCTGAAGCGGACTTTCGAAGACAACATACATTGCCAGTTGATGAGCTCGTGTCCCCTGACTCATCGGAACAGTGAAAATTGGTTTGAACGATTGCTTGGTCGCATTAATCATAGCACCCGGTGTGTAATCCATTG
>JAGXSM010000154.1 GCA_018333725.1 Melioribacter sp.
GGGTCGAGCATGCTCGACCCAACAAGATAACAAAGAACCCCGGAAAAAGTGTCGGGGCTTCTTTTTATGTAATAATTTCAAACCGCGAAAATTTATTTCTGCCTCATATCAGCATATCAAATCATTTTGAAACAATTCTTTATTAAACGAACCCTCAAAATCGGCCAAAAAAAGACTTTTGATTAAGGCATACATATTGAAAAGTAATAGACAAATAAGCACTCTCTTTGGAAAGCAATACCCCTCAAAAAAGCTTTCTGGATGGCGGCGGTTATTTTGGTGAACAACACTCGGCTGGGTTGTTTGCTGAGATTTCCGCCCTACTCTTTTAAACAGACCTTTACTTTTATGAATAAACCCGGGCAATCCAAAAGAATTGGTTCTTACCCATAATTTGTTTAATTTTGCGCACTTTCAAATGGAATAAAGGATAAATATGAAACGCACATTTCAGCCAAGTAAAACCAAAAGAAAGAATAAACACGGTTTTCGCGAAAGAATGGCAACAAAGAATGGTCGCAAAGTACTTGCACGCAGAAGAGCAAAAGGAAGAAAGAAGTTAACCGTTAGCGACGAAAAATAATTTGTCTTCGTTAGTAAGTTATATTGCACTTTCAGATAAAATGTTGTTTGTTAAAACCTCGCATTTAATTGCGAGGAGGACTAATTGAAACAGTTTGGTCTTTCTTCATTAGAAAGAATCAAAAGTAAAAAAGAATTCGAATTAGTTTTTAAAAGGGGAGAAGTTTTTTTTTCCTCTTCTAATCGATTAAAAGCCACTTTTTTTATTGAAATTAATCCAGATAAGATCGGGATTAAGGTGGCATTTGCTGTTTCAAGAAAATCCGGTAATGCTGTCTGGAGAAATAGAGTAAAGAGACTTCTAAGGGAGTTGTATCGTCTTAATACAAGCCAGATTAAATCAGTTTGCTGGCAAAAAGGTTTGAAAATATTTATAGTTTTTTCTCCGGGCAATTTAAATCAAATGAATAATAAAAAAATTTATCTGAAAGATATTGAAGAAGACGTTGTAGATCTTTTGAATCAGATAAGATCGAAATTATAAGATGCGATCAATTTTTATTTACTTTATAAAACTATATCAGAAATTAATTTCGCCAATGTTTCCCCCCTCGTGCCGATTTTATCCAACCTGTTCGGAATATGCAGTTCAGTCTTTCGAAAAGCATGGTGTGGTAAAAGGAGGAGCTAAATCTGTCTGGCGAATTTTAAGATGTAATCCCTTTAATAAAGGGGGTTACGATCCAGTTGAATAATTTATAGGAATTTTAATGGATAGAAATACCACACTTGCGTTCATCCTGATTGGAGTTATTTTAGTTGTATGGCTCTACATGAATTCACCAACTCCTCCTCCCCAGCAACCGAAAAAAGCGGATTCAACCTTAGTAAAGAAAGATACGGTTATCGCAAAACCTGTTCAGGAAATCGCAAAGAAAGAAACCGAACAGATTGAATCATCTCCGTTTGGAGAACTTCCGGAACAGAACGAAAAAATAGTTACGATTGAAACTGACCTTGTTAAACTTGAGATGACAAGTAAGGGCGCAAGAATTAGAAAATATTATCTTAAGAAGTATGGTACGTGGTATCGTTATGATGTTCAGGACACGTCCAATTTTTATGACCGTCACGTTCAATTAGTTAACCCCGGTAAGGGCGGCGACTTTAATATTATTTTTGTAACAAAGGAAGGCAAGCTTGTTAATACTTCGGTGCTCGATTTTAATTCCGATCTAAAAAATCATTACTACAAAATATCGGGTTCGGATTCTTTACAATGTGTTTATGAATTTAAAACTCCCGACAATAGATTTATCCGTAAAAACTTTGTCTTTTATGCTAACGATTATGCTACCAGGGTAGATGTTGAACTTGAAAACATGAATGATATTATAAGCAGCTTCAGATACGATGTTGTCTGGTCTAACGGGATTAATTTCACGGAAAAGAATTCAGTTGACGAAGCAAATTTTTCTAATGCAAGTTTATATGCCGGCGACGAACAGGTAATAATAGATGCCGGGCATAGCGGCGAAAAAGTTACTAAAGATATAAATGGCAAAGTGGATTGGGTTGCTGTTAGAAATAAATATTTTGTTGTGGCTATAGCACCCGAGCAGCCGAGTAACGAAGGCGGTGCTTATTTTGAAGGGGTTGGAAATCAGAATAAACTTGACGTTAGGGAAACCTATAGCGCAAGTATAAAAATGCCTTTTAAAAACGAAAAACTTCAGAAGGACTCTTTCAAGCTTTATATCGGACCAATTGATTATGATATACTTAAGAAATACGGAAACAACTTTCAGGCAATTGTAGATTTTGGAAGTTTCTTTGGTCTGCGCTTTGTGATAAGACCAATTTCCGAATATGTTCTGTTGCCGCTGCTTCAATTCCTCCACAGTTTTATTCCTAACTACGGACTTGTGATAATTATCTTTTCAATTCTTATAAAGATTGCGCTTCATCCATTAACAAAGCAAAGTTTAAAATCGATGAAGAAGATGCAGCTTCTTCAACCAAAGATTAATGAGCTTAAGGAGAAACATAAAGACGATCCTCAAAAAGTTCAGAAAGAAACCATGAAGCTTTATTCTACATATGGAATAAACCCGATGGGTGGATGCTTGCCTATGCTTCTTCAGATGCCAATATTGATTGCGCTTTGGAGCTTGTTTAATGTTGCTATAGATATACGCCAGCAGCCGTTTATGTTGTGGATTAATAATCTTTCTGCACCCGATATAATTTACAGACTCCCATTTAAAATTCCATTATTCGGAATAGATGTAGTAAGCGGTCTTGCGCTGCTTCTTGGAGTTACAATGTTCATTCAGCAGAAAATGAGCGTTAAAGATCCTTCTCAAAAAATGCTCGTTTATTTAATGCCCGTTATGTTTACTGCTTTATTTATGACGTTCCCCTCAGGGCTAAACCTTTATTATTTCATGTTCAACCTGCTTTCAATCGGTCAGCAATATTATGTTAATCATAAAAAAGGCGATGGCGAGCTTGTTCCGGTTGAAAATCCGAAACAGAAAAAAGGATTTATGGCTAGAATGATGGAAGCCGCGGAAAAACAAGCAAATGAACAGAGAAAATCTGCACAAAAGAAAAGATAAATTTCAGCTTCCATCAAGAACAAACTGTTTGCGATGGAAGCAATTTATTTATAGATAACCATAATGTTTAAACCTGGCAAAATATCGGCTGCAATTTTATTGACTGCTTCATTTCTTTTTGGACAGGGCAAAGACACGCTTAAATTACACCTCGAAACAAAACGTCTTCCGTTCGATTTAACGATACAGGTTCCGGTAAATCTTCCAAGAGTAGGTCTTGCTCTAAGCGGCGGCGGGGCAAGAGCTTTATCCCATATCGGAATTTTGCGCGCACTGGAAGAAGAACAAATTCCGGTTGATATGATTGTGGGAACAAGCATGGGAAGTATTGTCGGCGGGTTATTCTCCTCCGGGTACTCTCTTGACGAGCTTGACTCGATAGCATTGAATACAAAGTGGAATGAATTATTTACCGTTGAGCAATCGAACAGGAATGAACTTTTTGTTGATCAAAAAATTACAGAAGACAAAGCAATTTTTTCTCTACGCATAGATGGGTTTACGCCGGTTCTTCCAAAATCACTAAGCTCCGGTGAACGCGGCGCAAATTTTTTGAACTTACTTGCACTTAATGCACCAATTAAAGCAGAAGATTATAACAACCTTAAATTCAGATACAGAGC
>JAGXSM010000155.1 GCA_018333725.1 Melioribacter sp.
AATAGAAGATCGGAATACGACTCGAAAGGAAATCATGGTTACGATAATAATCACCTTGATATGCATGGAATATTTTTAGCAATTGGTCCAAACTTTAAGAACGGATACCGTACCGGCACAGTCTGGAATATTGATATCTATCCCCTGCTATGCAAAATATTTAATATCTCTCCACGTTCTAATATTGATGGTAAAGCAGAGAGGATTGAGTTTATACTTAAATAATCTATTAAAAAATCCTAAAATGAAAACTGATCTGTTAAAAATAAATTACCAGAAGTATTCCCTTTCTAACGGACTTGAGGTTATACTCTATCAGGATAAATCACTTCCAACTGTATCAATAAATATCTGGTATAAGGTGGGCTCTGCTAATGAGAAGCCGGGCAAGACTGGTTTTGCTCACCTCTTCGAACATATGATGTTTCAGGGTTCGCAGAACATTCCTAAAGAAGGACACTTCAAATATATCCAGGAAGCCGGCGGCACATTGAACGGTTCCACTTCTATTGATAGAACAAACTATTATGAATCGGTCCCGGCAAACTATTTAGAATTAATTCTCTGGCTGGAATCCGACCGAATGGGTTTTCTGTTACCGGCACTTACACAGGAAAAACTGGATAACCAGAAAGATGTGGTAATTAACGAGCGGAGACAGAGATACGAAAACCAACCTTATGGATTATCGTGGGAAATTTTATTCTCCAGTCTCTATTCAAATGGTCATCCGTATTCGTGGCCAACAATCGGCTGGATGGATGATATCTCAAAATTTGAACTCGATGATGTTAGAAATTTCTTCAAAACTTATTATGCACCAAACAATGCATCAATTGTCCTCGGCGGAAATTTCGAAATTGAGAATGCAAAGGAACTGATTGAAAAATATTTCGGTGAAATTCCTGGTTCGGATTCAGTTCCACAAGTAACTGCGACAACACAAAAGTTAAGCAAGAACAAAAAAATTATTCACGAAGATAACGTGCAGCTGCCAAGGATTTATTTAGCATGGCATTCAGATAAGGCATTCGACAAGCATGATGCTGCACTTGATATTCTGGCAGATGTTCTAACCGGAACAAAAAATTCACGGCTTCAAAAAAATCTATTGTTCGATAATCAGATTGCCCAGGATGTTTCATCGTTCCAGTACTCGGCAAAGTTATCCGGTTCATTCATAGTAATTTCTACTGCAAAACCGGGGATTAATATAGACGTTATTAAAGAAGAAATTCTCAAAGAAATTAATAATCTTATTGTTCAAGGTATTACTGATGATGAGCTTCAAAGATCCATAAACAGTATTAAGTCATCATACATTTACTCATTACAGAAATTAGAAACAATTATCGATCACATGAATCATTATAACTTTTTCCTTAATGAGCCGGATTCTTTTCTATTTGATATAAACCGTTATGGGAAAGTAACAAAAGAAGATATTGTTGCAGCAGCCGAAAATTTTTTACGTGAACCCTATGTTGAATTAATTATTAAACCAAAATCAGATTAATAAATATATGAATAGATCTTCAGCACCTATACCGTTAGAAAAATTTTCATTTGAAATTCCTCAAATAAGTTTTATTAACCTGAGCAATGGAATTGATCTTTATTTCATACAAAAGGAAAAGTTGCCGATTGTTAAATTAATTTTGATTTCTTCTTCCGGCAGCCTAAATGATCCGGTTGATAAAAAAGGATTAACATTTCTAACTTCATTATTAATTGATGAAGGTGCCGGTGAATACGATGCGCTTCAATTAAATAACGAGATTGAAAAACTTGGAACGATTCAGAGCATCCTTGTTAATCACGATACGTTTACTTTGTCTGTTCTTTCACTTAAAGAACATTTCGAAAGGTCGTTTGAATTACTGTCAAAAATTATTCTTGAGCCGAGGTTTGAAGAAACCGACTTTCACCGGGAAAAGAAAAGAATGCTCGATAAAATACTTCAGCTTAAAGACGAACCTTCTTACATAGCAACAACTGCGTTCGAAAAAAGATTATTCATCAACTCACCGTATGCTTATCCTGAGATCGGTTATGAAGAGACTTCAACGGCAATCAGCAAAAATGATGTAACAGAATTTTATAAAAGTAATTTTTGCCGGTCAAAATTTTCTGCAATTATTGTCGGTAATATAACCGAAGGTGAAGCAGCCGGGCTTTTCAATAAATATCTTGGAAGTTTAAAATCGCAAAAATCTGAAACGGTTGTTAATGTATCTTCCGGTGTTAAAAAGAATATTTATTTTATAGATAAAAAGGAATCGGCACAAAGCGAGATTCGAATTGGTAATCTTACAAAACCGAGAAAAGCTGATGATTATAATGCAGCACGAATTATGAATACAATTCTCGGCGGACAATTTTCGAGCAGAATCAATCTTAATCTAAGAGAAAAACGGGGATTAACTTACGGAGCGGGTTCATCTCTCAACTACTCAAAAAACACCGGTTACTTAGAAATTTCTACTGCTGTAAATATTAAAAATACTTCTGAAGCCATTCAAGAAATTATGAATGAAATGAATTTGATCAGGCAGAACATTAGTAAGGATGAAATTGATTTTGCGAAATCATATCTAATTAAACAGTTCCCTTCCAGGTTCGAAACTTATACACAGATTGCCAGCAATATTTCTCCTCTTATTACACATGAACTCCCCACCGACTATTATAATAGTTATGTAAGTAATATTGAAAATGTTACACCGGAAGAGATTCAAAGAGCAGCGTTAGAATATGTAAAACCTGATGAAGCAATTATTGTTGTAGTCGGAGATAAGTTGGAAGTAATTCCACAGTTAAAGACCTTTTCTGAAATAACACCGGTAGAACTTGACCTGAATGGTAATATTATTGGATAAAATCTTTTAAAACTCCCTACTAAAGTTGAGCGTAACAAAAAGAATATCAACTATTGTTATTTATTTCCGATACCGGAAGAATCTTGTGACCTTTTTTCCTGAACAATTCAAGTTCGTTTCTAATTGTTAAGAAATCCTGGTATGTAGTTAAAAAGGTTTTTTGATTACCTGAAGAACCATCCATACAATGGAATTTGAATTTAGAAATTAATTCGCTCTCATTATTTGCAGAAAGAAAAATGAATTGTGATAAGGGGATCAGTTCTTTGTTTCTTTTTTTGAACTCGTCGCGGACAAAATTATAAATAACAGAATTAAACAACCGGCTCGTTTCATCAACCGTAAGCAGTTTAGCTTCCTTAAAATCTTTTAATATGTTGCTAATGGAATTTCTTATCAAAGTTTTCTGATCTCTGCTTTCCAGTTTATATTTTTTTTCGGTCATCTCATTATTCAATAAAACAATATATTCTTTTGAATATTTCTTAATTGAATCAACCTGTAACGAGGCGGATTCCGATGGTATAACTGTTAGGCAAAGCGAGTAAGGTAAAGATAGAAATTTAGAAAAACCCGATTGCTTCAAATTAGCCGCATCGGTAATTACAAATGTCAGGTTATTCCTCACTCTAATAGTTTGCGGATCGGAGATTAATGTAGCTTTCAATTTCAGCAATTCATTGGTATAGATTCTTATTTCTGTAGTCCCGAAAATTTTTTTCTCTTCGGATACAAATCCTGTTATGTCGTTTTCAATTACTTTATTTATATCTCTTATTATAAGCGGTATTGGAAGATCTGCCGGAAGATTAACAGTAAACTGTTTTTTTAATGAATCCTCATCTTTTATCTTAACCTGTTTTGTATTTATCCAACGCGACTCTATCCCGTATTGATCGAGCACGTAAACAAAAATAGAATCAATCTGGCGGGTGGTTAATTCTCTTATATTAGAGTCACTATTATTACCATTCTTAGCTGGTCTTACCACAAATTCAATTATAATATTAACAACCAATAAAAATATTGTAAGTCCTAAAAGGTATTTTGCAAATGTTTTTTTGAATGACATAGATTTCCTTGCGATACTTTGTGCCAGATTAATTTATAAAACAACTTCCACTAATTAACCATGCTACAAAGTAGAACAGAAATGAAAATTATATTGTGTTAATCATTTATTTCTTTTTGAACTCGGGTTTTCGTTTTTCTAAAAATGCCGATGTTCCTTCCTTAAAATCTTCCGTTGAACAGCATTTACCAAAAAGTTCTGCTTCAAGTTTTAACCCGTCTGTTTCAGAAAGGTTATTTGTACTTACAATTGCTTTTAGTGATAATTCCACCGCAATCTGACCTTTAGTAGAGATCTTTTCCGCCAGTTCAACAGCTTTGGCAATTAATTCTTCCGGTTTATAAACTTTATTAACAAGTCCTATTCTTAGTGCTTCATTAGCATCTATTATATCGCCTGTTAAAATCAATTCAGCAGCACGACCAGTATTAATCAATCTTGATAATCTTTGAGTACCGCCGTAACCCGGAATAATTCCAAGGTTAACTTCGGGCTGCCCGAATTTAGCTTTTT
>JAGXSM010000156.1 GCA_018333725.1 Melioribacter sp.
ATATTGACATAGAACATTGGCTAATCAATTATCGTGGTTTTGATATCGCTTATCTCTTAGTAATTTGAATAATTCATATCAAAAATTAGGTTTGAATCAACCCTCTCAGTGGAATTGAAAACTATGTGGGCAAACAATTAAAATGTTTTCAATTCCACACCTTATAAAATGATTAATCAATCTGATTGGAAGGGAAGGAAATTATGGAAGTCGAAAATGTTTCTTCAACCGAAAATGTTGAAATATACCCTGATGTGAATGAAACAGTTGATAAGAATTACTGTGTAGAATGCCGCGAACAATTTTTTAAACTAATCGCAGAGTTTTCAGAGGATTGGATTTACTGGATCAATCCTGATAAAACAATCAGTTATATGTCCCCTTCGGCAAAACATATAACAGGTTATGAGATCAATGAACTAATTAAGTATCCGAATTTCCTGAGTCATATTACTTATGCAAAAGACTTGAAAAAAAGTACCAGCCATGCGAAAGCAATATTAACCAATAAAAATTTCTGTTGCGAAGAATTTAGAATTATAAAAAAGAATGGTGATATAAGATGGATCTCGCATATGTGCCAGGCGGTTTATGATATAAACAACAATTATATCGGGAGATACGTCCGTAATCTTGATATCTCTGAAAAGATGAATCCTTCCGTATATAAATTGCAGAGGGAAAAACTTGTTCAAAATATTTGCGGTTGGGCTTCGGTAGGATATTATCAGGCATATTTTAATGGTAGATTAAAAAGTGCCAATAAGGTATTTCTTAACATGCTGGGATACGATTTTGAAGAACTGGCTGCAAATCCCAATTTTGAAAATGATTTTGTTTTTGATAATGAAAAAAGAGCTGAATTTAAATTAGCTCTTAAAAAATATGGTTTTGTAAAAGATGTTGAATCAACCTGGATTAGAAGGGGATGGAATGTTATTTACTTGAAAGAAACCGCAAGAATATGCAATAATCATTCTATCGGGGATCTATATTGTGAAGCATTTGTTTATGATGTTACTGACAAAAAAAATATTGAGTTCAATTCAATTGCGGCATCAACCAGAAAACAAAAATATGAGAATTTAATTACAGGATTTTTTACAAACATTTCACATGAGATTAAAACTCCATTAAATGTTATTATGAATATGGTTTCTCTGTTAAAATCCGATATTGAAGCCAATGAATTAAAAAACATAAATGGGGATGTTCATATTATTCAAGCCGAGTGTGATAGAATAAAAAGAACAATTAATTTAATACTAGAAATGTCTCAATTACATTCCGGCACATACGAGTTAAGCTATTCTGAATTTGATATAATGAAAGAGATTTTTCAACCCCTTGTTCAAGAATACACCGACAAGATTCATAAAAAAAATCTACTTCTCACTTTAACAAATAACCTTAGCAACGCAAAAATTATCGGTGATAGATACGGAGTATACCAGATTTTCCTCCAGATACTTGATAACGCGTTAAAATACACGAGCTCCGGTAGAATTGAGATTCTTTTATATAATGATGCACAAGGGTATATAATTGTTGAAATGAAAAATAGTGGGATAGGTATTGAAGCTGAATACATTCCATTTCTGTTCAATGTTTTTTCACAGGAAGACAATAGTTATTCCCGTATGTTTGAAGGTACAGGGCTTGGATTGGCAATTGTAAAAAAACACTGTGAACTTAATGACGCTTTTATTGATTTTGAAAGTGAAAAACATAAAGGGACAAAAGTTAGGGTGATATTTAATAGGTAATTTATATTCGGTTAGTGCTCAGAATTTAGATACTATTGTCGGCCTTTTTAGTTCTATTCAGTAATTTTATTTAATCCGCAATTGCAACCGAAAGAGCAAATACTTTAGCAGCACCTTCAGTGAGTAATATTTTACCGCATTCGGATATTGTTGCACCTGTAGTTATAACATCATCAACAATAATTACATTTTTTCCTTCAACCGATTTAGTATTTTTCAATTTAAATGCATCCTTTATATTATCTTTTCTTTCAATTAATGAAAGTGCTGTCTGGGTGCCTGTATATCTTTTCCGTTTAATTGAAGAATGACTAAGTTTTATATTAAGTGATGAACCAATTCCTTTTGCAATGTAGAAGGATTGATTATAACCTCTTTCTGCCTTTTTAAGATGATGCAGTGGAACCGGGATGATAAGTTCTGCATTCCATTCCATAATTATTTTCCTGCATAATTGTGCAACTATTCTTCCTAAATAAATACCAATTCTAAAATTCTCATTGTACTTAAGCGAGTGAATTAAATGCTGAAGTGCTTTATCTTTTTCGAAAATAAATGCTGATGTAAAACCTGAGATAATTTTTTCATCGGCAAACTTTCTATTGTATTCGTGTTGCAATCTCATCAAGTCGGGTTTGTTTATCTCTGCAAAACAATTATTGCAAAGATAATGCTCATTATAATTCAGTTTTGCAAAGCACGATACACATAACCGGGGTAAGAAAAAATCCAGAAGCTGGTTAAACATGACTAACACAGCTTATAATATTCCTTTAGAATTTAGAAATGTTCCGCATTTTTTATCGCTAAGGTCTAGATGGTTATAAAACCAGCGTTTGAAGCTGATAAGCTGCTCGCCGATGTTAATTGATCGATCCTCTTTCATTTTCTCAAAATTGTTAACCATCTGGGTGAAAAATCTGTCATGCTCAAGTTTATGAGAATAATACCCGGGGAAATGGTTTTCTTTCATATACCTTTCCTCGGTTTCGAAATGAAATTCTATTTCGTCAATCAATACACGTAAGTCCGATGTGTAATTATAATTTCTGTTTTTAGTTATGCCGGAATGAATTCTATTGATAATATTAACCATCTTCAGGTGCTGATTATCAATATCCTTAACATTAACTAATTCGGATTCTGTAAAATCAATAAATGCCATTTTAATACCTGAATATTTATAACATTCCAATTCTTTTTCTGATGAACCACTCAATTGCAAATAAACAAATTATTAATACAATTGTCCACTTGTTGGACCAGATTTGAATTTCATCGAATATGATTTGTGAATTATCCGACTTTTGATTGACTTTTCTTATTTCTTCAATCAATTTATCAGTGTCATCAATCGAGTAATAATTGCCACCGGAAATATGAGCCAGTTGCTTTAGAAAATTTATATTCATTCTAGTATCAAGTTTTTCCACCGAGCCAGTTACAATGCTGAATCTTCCAGCATCACTTTTTAATTCCACACCGTCGAACTTTGCAGTAGCATCAAATGAATAATCACCTGTTTCAGTTAATTCTAAATTGCCGATAAATATACCATCTCTAATTTTATCAAGTTTTAGATTATAATTTGTTTGTCCTCTTCGAATATCTAAAGTAACATCTGCAGAACTGATCGGTGTAAATGTCTGGTCATATAATTCGGCAGTAAAATCTATTTTTTCTCCCAGGCTATAGATTTTTTTCCCGGGTCTGATAGTAAATTGTTTTTTACTATCTGCAAGATTTAGCCACTTTACAATATCATTTATAAAACTAGAAAAGAACAACGGATTTCTATCAGCTACTGAAAGCTGCCACCGCCAAATATCCCCAGCAATTAGAGATATTGATCTTTGTTTTCCAAGACTTTTTGATACAAGTAACGGTGTATTAATAGGAATATTTTTAAGTACCGACCTGACTAAGACAGAGCTTTCTGCTTTTGTCAACAGTTCGGAATTGTTTCTTGTTATAGGTGGAAGAGATAACCAAATATTATGCTGTGCAGACATACTGGAAAAAATTGAATTGAAATTCCCTGTAGCGATTTCCGGTTGTATTAAAATATTTTCATCGCTTACACTGTTTATACTTACGGGTAGATAAATTT
>JAGXSM010000157.1 GCA_018333725.1 Melioribacter sp.
TTCAATCTGCCGCCTTTGGTAGAATCGAATACTTAAAAACAGATGAAAAAAATGTTGCATCTTTGATGAGTAATTTGCCGGAAGAATATTCAATATCAAACTACCCAAATCCCTTCAACCCAACAACAACCATCAACTATCAATTACCCGAGAAAAGTTTTGTAACTCTAAAGGTATTCGATATTCTTGGCAAAGAGGTAGCAACATTAGTAAATGAAACTAAATCTGCCGGATATCACACTGTAATCTTTGATGCGGGTCATTCCGAGCGAGGTCGAGGAATGACAAGTGGTGTTTACATTTATACAATTCAAGCAAATGGAATTACACAATCAAAGAAAATGCTGTTGGCAAAATAGAAAGAATTTTTAGAAGAGGTTGTCTCAAAAGAAATTATTCAAATAAAAAATCTGTGTAAAACCGGTTAATCGGTTTTTATCTGCTTGCGATTCTCTAAAAACCTTACTTTTAAGACAACCTCTGTAAATCATTGCGGAGCTTCGTTAGTATATTTTTCAATATCCAGATTAACATCAAGCCCTTCAATACCCGAAACAGTTGTAGCAATTGATAATCCATCCAATCCGTGATATTTAAGAACTTCCATTGGTGTTCCGCACTCGGGGTAATCATCAAGACCAATTTTTTCAAATAACTTTCCCTGAACCGCATGCATCTCAATTAATCCCTCCATTATCTTGTTGCCGAGCGAACCGTAGATGGAATGATCTTCAAGCACATAAATCTTTTTTGTTTTTCTTGTAACATCAACAAGCCAGTCAAGATCAATTCTGTTAAGCCACGGCATATTAACAACCTTAAGCCCGAATCCTTTTTCTTTTAAAATTCTCGAAGCGACAAGAGCTTCGTGAAGAAGAACGGGACCATATCCGAAAATTACCGCATCATCACCTTCAGTAAGAGGTGTTCCGGTTCCAACAACAAAATTATAATTGTCGGGTAGTTTTATTCTTTCCGGAGAGGGACCAATAGAAAGCCGGATAGCACAATTTTCTTTTGCCTCGTTAACGCAGTATTCAACAGCTTTCTTAGTCTCAACAGCATTACATGGTTGAATCATTATAATATTTGGTATTGCAAGTAAGAGCGAAATATCCCGAACGCTCTGGTGAGATTTACCCGGTCCGGCTGGAATTAATCCCGCGAAATGACATCCATAAATAATTTTTGTTTTCTCGCCGGCATTATTGTAAATCTGTTCATTTGCTCGTGAGGTTAAGAAACTTGCGAAAGAATTTACAACCGGAATTAATCCCATTCTTGCAAGACCTCCAGCCATCGAAACCATATCCTGTTCTGCAATTCCGTTCTCAATGAATCGATCCGGATATGCATACTCAAATTTCCGGAGTTTGCAATCGGCGGAAAGGTCACCATCAAGAACAACTATTTTATCATTTGTTTTAGCTAGTTCAACAAGCGCGTCTCCATAAGCATCGGTAACAAATTCTTTATCAATCTTGGTTGATGATTTTCCCTCTACTTTGTTTTCGGGGATAATGATTTTGGGAATTCCAATCTCATCCGACAATTTAATTATCTGTTCACTTAATTCAGCAAGACCCTTCAAATAACTTTCATCATCCGGTGCGCCGCTATGCCATCTATAATATGTTTTTCCGGAAACGGTTTCTGTAACTGGTTTTTCCATAAAAGAAACGCCTTTACCTTTTATAGTATCGGCAACTATCATTTTCGGTTTATCATTCACAGACTTAAGTTCATCAAAAGTTTTTTTAATTGTTTCGTAATTATGACCATCAATTCTAACAACATGCCATCCGAAAGCTTTTACTTTTTCTACAACGTCTTCAATATTATTAACATCAGCCACAAGCATATCGGTCTGATACTTATTATGATCCATAATAGCAGTAATGTTATTCACTTTTTGATGAGCCGCAGCCTGAATCGATTCCCATATTTGACCTTCCTGAAATTCGCCGTCACCTGTTAATACAAAAACATTTCCTTTTTCTTGTAAGTACGATTTTGCCCACGCCATTCCTTTTGCTTTAGAAATTCCCATTCCTAACGAACCGGTACTTGCTTCAATACCGGGAATTCTAACTTCCGGATGCCCGTCAAGTCCGTTGAAACGACGAAGCATTAAAAGTTTTTCTTCTGGTAGAATTCCGAGAGCATAAAAAAGTGAATATAAACCGGGCACGTCGTGACCTTTAGAAGAGAAATAAATATCGCGAGCCGGGTTATTAAAGCCGGCGCTTAGAACATTCAACTCATTTAAGTAGAGATATGTTACAATATCCATTGCACTAAGAGACGAACCGAGATGACCGGATCCCGCTTTCTTAACTGCTACGAGAGTATTATAACGGCACATATCTGCAAACAACCGCATCCTGGTATTCCATTTACCATTATTATTTTTTACACGATCGAATTCTTCTTTCTTGATTAGGTTATAAGACATTTTATTCTCCGTTTCTTGGAATGCAAAAAAAACTTAAGCATTGTTTTTCTTATGTGTAAAATTAGCTGATTTCTGAATAAGAGAGAAAGCATTATTGTTAAGTAATTGTAAAGTTATTTTACCATCTACTTTTTATTTGATAATGGTTGAATTAAGTATTCATTTCAGATAAATTCAATAGAACATTTTTAAGGGTTTTACAATGAAATACAGAATACTATTTCTATTTCTGTTTACAATAAGTTTATCTGCTCAAATAATAGACACAACTCTAATAAATGGTCTTGAATACAGAGGAATTGGACCTTACCGCGGTGGAAGATCAGGTGCTGTTACCGGAGTTCCTTCCAATCCAAATCTATTTTATTTTGGATCGACTGGCGGCGGAGTATGGAAAACTGAAAATTCCGGAACTACATGGAAAAATATTTCGGATAAATTCTTCGGTGGTTCAATCGGCGCTGTTGAAGTAAGCACATGGGATCCGAATGTTATTTATGTTGGAACGGGTGAAGAAACCGTTCGCGGAAATGTATCGAGCGGTAATGGAATGTGGAAAAGTGAAGATGCCGGCGCTACCTGGAAGTTTATAGGGCTGGAAGATTCG
>JAGXSM010000158.1 GCA_018333725.1 Melioribacter sp.
TAGTTCTTGTCCTTCGGCAATCCTTCGACAAGCTCAGGATTTGCTCAGGACTAAAGGTTCCCGCCAAAAAGACGGCGGGCAAGCTTAGTGCTTAGTTCAGAGTTAAAGAGTAAATAGTAACGAGTTATCTGTGAACAGTAAATGGAGGACAGAAGTCGGATGACAGAAAGCTGAAAACGGTAAACAGTGAACTGTGATCAGTAAAGCGTAACGGGTTGTATATTAATGTTTGATTGCTTGTCTGCATGTATGTTCTTAGTTCTTGTCCTTCGGCAATCCTTCGACAAGCTCAGGATTTGCTCAGGTCTAAAGGTTCTTAGTTCTTGTCCTTCGGCAATCCTTCGACAAGCTCAGGATTTGCTCAGGACTAAAGGTTCCCGCCAAAAAGACGGCGGGCAAGCTTAGTGCTTAGTAAAAGATTATTGTTACAAAGTTACAAAGTTGGTGGTCTGTGAACTTTAAATGGAAAACTGATGTCGGAAGACAGATAACAGAATATAGAAAATGGATTAGAATGTTTTCCAATTTGTAATTGTCCTGTGTAATTTAGAATTCAATTGATCGTAACAATTATCCATTTCTATAAAAATATTAACATCGATATACTCAAAATCTTTCGAGAAATTGAGCCATCCTCTAGTTTCTTCAGATGATCCTAATGCATCTACAAGATGACGAATAAAAATATTTTCATATTTACGTTTAGCAAAACCCTCACGGATATTCATTGCAACAGATCGTGAAGATCTTCTTATCTGATCAATAAGTGAATACTTTTCTTCTTTAGCATAGGTATTGGTAATAGTATGAATCTTTAGCGCCAAATCGTAGGCAGATTTATATATTTCCAAATCATTTATGCTTTTAATCATAATCAGTTTTTAGTTCTCTGTTTTCCGTTTTCTGTCCTCCGTCCTCCGTTCTCTGTCACTACTCTTTTCAAGCTTTATAAATCTTGTCACTCTTTATACCCTTTCTCTCAAAAACATTACGTGTATCGACAATTAGCTTTGCGCTATCAGCTATCAAACGATATTCGATGGAGTCATGGTCAGTGGATATGAGTACAAGGTCGTATGAGGAAATTGTTGAACTGTTAAATTTTACAGATGACATTTCAAAATTGTATTTGCGTGTCGGGGGAAGTTTTGGGATATATGGATCGTAGTAATCTATTTTGGAACCTCTTGCATGAAAGAGTTCGATTAATTTAAGAGAGGGTGATTCCCGCATATCGTCAATATTTTTCTTATACGAAATGCCGATAAGTAAAATCTTTGACTGACTTAATGACTTACCCTTCTGATTCAAAACATCTCTCGTCCTTTCGACAACATAGTAGGGCTGATATGTGTTAATCTCACCGGCAAGTTCAATAAACTTAGTATTGATATCATACTCGCGCGCTTTCCATGTAAGGTAGAATGGATCGATAGGGATACAGTGTCCGCCGAGTCCGGGTCCAGGATGAAACTCCATAAATCCGAACGGTTTAGTAGAAGCGGCTTTAATCACTTCCCACACATCAATTCCCATTCTATCGAAGACCATTTTGAGCTCATTAACCAGTGCTATATTAATTGAACGAAAGATATTCTCTAATAATTTCGTAGCTTCGGCTGCGCGGGCAGAGCTAACAGGAACGGTTTTAATGATTACCTGATCGTAGAGGGCAGTAGCAACTTCGAGGCAATTTGGTGTAACGCCGCCGACAACTTTAGGAATTGTGGAAGTTGTATAGTCGGGATTATTGGGATCTTCGCGTTCGGGGCTGAAAGCGAGGAAGAAGTTCTCACCTACTTTCATATTACGTTTTGGAATTCCTATTGATTCTTCATCATCAAGTTCTAAACCAACAACTGCGCTAATCCCATGTTCGAGGATTGGTAACAGAACTTCATCGGTTGTACCGGGATAAGTTGAAGATTCGAGTGCAACAAGCTGTCCTTCTTTTAAGTATTTGGCTATTTCCTTACCCGATTCCTCGATATAAGTGAGATCCGGTTCACGGTGTTCATCGAGTGGAGTAGGCACACAGATAATAATTGCATCGACGTTAATAAGTCTGGAAAAGTCCGATGTAGCCGAGAAGCGGTTACTGGATACTTGATGCTGGATTCTGGATGATGGTATATGTTTGATATAGCTCTCACCCTTATTAAGGAGGGGAATTTTTTTCTCGTCGATATCGAAGCCGATCACATTAAATTCTTTCTCTGCGAAAGTAAGAGCTAACGGGAGTCCAACGTATCCCATTCCGATAATTCCGATTACTGCGGTTTTGGAGTTAATCTTGTTGAGTAGTTCTTGCTTGTGTGTCATTGTGTACTGTATGTTAGTGTGTAAATAGTGAATGCGAGTTTGAAAACTGAAGTCGGAAATCGGATGATGGAAAACTGAAATCGGAAATCGGATGATGGAAAACAGAAGTCAGATGACAGAAAGCGTATTAGAATGTTTTCCATGTAGTTATCGTCATATGCAATTTGGAGTTTAATTGGTCGTAATTTTTATCCATTTCAATAAAAATTTTTTCTTCAATATATCCTAAATCTTTTGAGAAATTGAGCCAGCCACGGGTTTCTTCAGATGATCCCAATGCATCTACTAGATGACGAATAAAAACATTTTCATATTACCGTTTTGCAAAACCTTCACGGATATTCATTGATACAGATCTTGATGATCTTCTTATTTGATCAATGAGTGAATACTTTTCTTCTTTTGGGAAACTGATTGTCATGTTATGAATTTTTAATGCAAGTTCGTAAGCAGACTTATAAATTTCTAAATCATTTATACTTTTTATCATATTCTGTTTACTTTTTTCAGTCGTCTGTCTTCCGTTATCCGTCTTTTATTATCCATCTTTGTTACGCTATCACTCATTACTCCGGGTCTTTCACTTCGGACATAACTCTGAATACAGCTCCGCTACAGTTAGTTACACTAACAGATAAAATCGATGAGAAAATTGAGAATTGATACGCCCTCTTAAGCAAATACTAACTATTATTCTACCCTAAATCCGACAAACAATATAATAAAAATTTCTATTTATTAAATAGTGATTTTAATCAAAAAATTGTTATAAGGAAGGAATGAAGGAAAGATGGAATGAAGGAAAGATGGAATGAAGGAAAGATGGAATGAAGGAAAGATGGAATGAAGGAAATAAGGAATGAAGGAAATATGGAATGAAGGAAATAAGGAAAGAAGGAAAGATGGAATGAAGGAAAGATGGAATGAAGGAAATAAGGAATGAAGGAAAGATGGAATAATGGAGATGATGAATTACAAACCTGAAGAGTCTGTAAAATATTTTGTGTAAACGGATTTTAGAATCAAAGTACATTTTCAAGTCTCTCATCAAAAGTAACAGATAAATGAGAAAGAACCAACGCCCAATTTTGCAATTGCATAGTCCACTTTTTTGATAAATCTCTGTAAGCTAAGAACAACATTTTTTTCAAAGCATCATCATTAGGAAAAATGCTTTTTGCTTTTGTGACTTTTCTAAACTGCC